>CAMCUO010000018.1 GCA_945879015.1 Chitinophaga pinensis
AAAGCAAAAAATAGCAACATCTATCATTTTTGTTACGAATTCGGTTTCCGGGACTTAGATGACAATGGCAAATACATGCTTATTATGTGGCAGGATTATATGAAATAGATTAACTGAAGATTTAGTATCTTCGTACAAGAACATTATAACAATCTAATACAAATATGTTTTAACTATGTTTCAACCAATAAATTATTTTATTTATAATGTGTTGAATACTAATATATTAAATAATGTTTCTCGACTCCGCTCGAAATGACAGGTATTTAATTGTCTACTGCCTACTGCCAATTGTCGACTGAAATCCCCTTCTGTCTAAAAATGATTCTGATTTATAATTAATTTACTTAGTTTTGTTCTCGTTATGCAAATAGAAGTTTTAAAATCAAAAATACATCGCGTAAGCGTTACACAAGCCGACTTAGATTATATCGGTTCGGTAACGATTGACGAAAATTTAATGGAAGCAGCTAACCTTATCGAAAACGAAAAGGTAGACATCTTTAATTATAATAACGGAGAGCGTTTTTCAACTTATGTAATAAAAGGAGAAAGAGGTTCAGGAGTTATTTGTTTGAATGGTCCGGCTTCCTTAAAAGTGAGTGTAGGACATCAAGTGATTATAGTTTCCTATGCATCCATGGATTTTGAACTTGCAAAAACACACAAGCCTACCGTTATTTTTCCTGACACGAAGACAAATTCTTTAAGATAGTATTTTGAAAAAACAAATGCTCAACATATTAAAAATCCTGTTCTTTTTAGGATTGGGAATATTATTGATATGGTTGGCACTTCGAAAAACAACGGACGAAGAATTCGCAAACATTAAAATTTCTTTATTGAATGCCGATTATTTTTGGATTTCACTTTCAATAGTAATAACTGGTCTCAGCCATTTTTTTAGAGCACTTCGCTGGAAATTACTTTTAGATCCTTTGGGATATAAACCTAAAACTTCCAATACATTTTTTGCAGTAATGGTGGGCTACTTAGGCAACTTCGCTATTCATCGTATGGGTGAAGTAACACGTTGCGGACTATTGACAACGTATGAAAAAGTTCCTTTTACAACAGGTTTTGGTTCTGTTATTTCAGAACGGGCATTGGATGTTGTTTGTTTGATAATCATCTTTTTTGCTGCCTTAGGAATGGAATTCGATCGCATTTCTGGAATTGCAAACGATTTGGTTTTTAATACCATTTTCGGAAAGTTTCATGCTTTGATGCAAAAACAAACTTTTGTAATTGTTGCAGGTATTTCCCTTTTCGTAATTGCAATCACATTTTTTTATTTTCGAAAAAAAATTCAAGCACTTTTTTCGACAAAGGTAAAAGGGATTTTTACTGGAATATGGAGTGGTTTAATAAGTATAAAAAATGTAAAGAAGCCAGCCTTGTTTGTTTTGCATACTATTCTTATTTGGACAATGTATGTTTTGCAAGTATATGTATGCTTTTTTGCTTTCCCCGAAACAGCAAACCTGTCGATAATGGTAGCTATTGTGATTGTTGTGTTTGGTAGCTTGGGCGTAGTAGCTACTCCTGGAGGAACAGGCGCTTATCAACTTATCGTTATTCAAATTCTCACTTCAATTTATTTGATTTCTTATACTTCCTCCTTTGCTTTTGCTTGGGCTGTTTGGACCTCTCAATTTGTATTTATTGTTTTTACAGGATTCCTTTCTTTAATTCTTTTAGCATTGCTAAATAAAGTAGCAAAGACTGAGGATTAATTTCAATAGATTTGTTTCATAATTTATAATCCATCATTCATAATTTATCATTTCAAAATGGTTCCTTACACACAAAAACTTTCTGCATTGGATGTGATTCGAGCAAAAATTTACACTTTAGATTCTCTTAATCCACATTTACATGTTTGGCAATTCAAAGGAAATAAAATTGTTTTTACGAATGGTTGTTTTGACATCATTCATCGCGGTCATGTTGATTATCTTGCAAAAGCATGTGATTGCGGAGACAAACTAATTGTTGGAATTAATAGTGATGCTTCAGTAAAACGACAAGGGAAATCATCTTCCCGACCATTACAAGACGAACAAACTCGTGCTATGATAATGGCATCTTTTCATTTTGTAAGTGCCGTAATTATTTTTGACGAAGACACGCCAATAGAATTGATAAAAGCAATTGCGCCTGACGTATTAGTGAAGGGGGCGGATTACGATGCAAACGAAACAAACAAAGAAAGTAAAAAGTACATCGTTGGTTCAGATATAGTAAAAGCAAATAAAGGAGAAGTGAAGACGATTCAGTTTTTGGAAGGATTTTCTACAACGATTATAGAAGAGCGAATAAAGAATAATGCGAAGTAGACAAGGGGCAGTCGACAATAGACAAGTAAAAAAACAAATGAAAAAGTAAACAAAAAGGGAACAAAAAAAGATATGAGTGAAGGGAATAATTCTTCTTTTAAGTTTAAGGATTTAACAGTTTATAAGAAGGCATTTGGGTTGTCAATGGAAATATTTAAAGTAACTAAAAAATTTCCAAGTGAAGAAAAATACGGATTGACGAGTCAAATTAGAAGGTCTTCTCGTTCTGTTTGTTCATCAATAGGAGAAGGTTATAGAAAGAGGCGTTATGAAGCACATTTTGTAAGTAAAACAAGTGATGCAGATATGGAAAATAGCGAAACAAGTGTATGGATAGATTTCTCATTTGAATGTGAGTATATTGATAAAGAAACACAGAATAATTTAAATGAAAAAGCAGCTGAAATAGGAAGAGTATTAAATCACATGATGGAAAATCCAGAAAAATACAACCGTAATTAGTTTCATTTTTTTATTTCTTTTCCCTTTTTTTGTCTATTGTTTATTTTTTTTAGATTGTCTATTATTTTTTTACTTGTCTATTGTCTACTGATTTTAATTGTCTACTGAGCGTATGTCTAAAACAAAAACATCTTTTTTCTGTCAAAACTGTGGTACTCAATCAGCAAAATGGATTGGGAAATGTCCTTCTTGTAACGAATGGAATACTTATGTGGAAGAAGTTGTTTCAAAGGGAGACGATGCAAAAACTCCTGGTATTGCAAGCACTTCCACTCAGCGTTCAGCTAAACCACAATTGGTTACGGAGATAAACTTAGAACAACATTACCGCATCGAACTGCATGATAAGGAATTGTCTCGTGTGCTTGGTGGAGGATTAGTTCCAGGTTCTTTAACTTTATTTGGTGGTGAACCAGGAATCGGAAAATCAACTTTGATGTTGCAGGTTGCTATTAACATGAAGAACTTAAAAGTACTTTATGTTTCGGGTGAAGAAAGCGAACAACAGATCCGCATGCGTGCTGAACGAATTGGAATGCAAAATCCAAACTGTTACATCTTAACAGAAACATCTACACAAAATATTTTCAAACAGATAGAACAACTGGAACCGAATTTTGTCATCATCGATTCCATTCAAACATTACACTCTGCTCACATTGAATCATCACCAGGAAGTGTTTCTCAGATTCGTGAATGCACAGCCGAATTGCTTCGTTACGCAAAGGAAAGCGGAACACCTGTTTTTTTAATCGGACATATTACTAAAGATGGAAGTCTGGCAGGACCAAAAGTTTTAGAACACATGGTAGATACTGTTCTGCAATTTGAAGGAGATAGAAATCACGTTTATCGTTTATTGAGAACAGCAAAAAATCGTTTTGGTTCTACCAACGAATTGGGAATTTACGAAATGCAAGGAAGTGGTTTACGAGAAGTAAGCAATCCCTCCGAAATATTAATTACAGCTAGAGAAGAATTAGTAAGTGGAGTAGCCATTGCAGCAACTATGGAAGGAATGCGACCTATGTTAATTGAAACTCAAGCTTTGGTAAGTTCTGCTGCATACGGAACTCCACAACGTTCGTCTACAGGTTTTGATTTAAGAAGATTATCAATGTTGCTTGCCGTTTTAGAAAAACGTTGCGGATTTAGATTGGGAGTGAAAGATGTTTTCTTAAACATTGCTGGTGGAATAAAAGTAGAAGATCCAGGAATTGATTTAGCATTGGTATGTGCTGTGCTTTCTAGCAATGAAGACATGCCCATCTCTCCGAAAGTTTGTTTTGCAGGCGAAGTTGGATTGAGTGGAGAAATTCGTCCAGTGAATAGAATTGATCAAAGAATTTCAGAAGCTGAGAAATTGGGCTTCGAACATATTTTTATTTCCAAATACAACAAAAAAGGTCTTGATCTGAAAAACTATCACATTAAGATTACTATGGTTGGGAAGATCGAAGAGGTGTTTAGTCTGCTTTTCGGATAGTTCAGCATTTTTATGATGTGTGGATTATGTAATATATTTCCAATAATTGTGTAAGAGTATTAATATTAAGATGTTCATCTTTGTTTGCTAAATTGAACTCTACTGCATTATAACTACATTTACGCTATGTCATCATTAAACATCACATCCTGGTTTGATAAAAGCACCCTGAAACATTTACGGTTTCCATTCTCCTATCATTTGATGCCAGTGTTTTTGTTCGCGTTGAGTCAGAGTACAAATTTTAACTGGATTAATACACTGACTGCATTTCTCATTTTACACCTGATTATTTATCCTTCCAGCAATGGTTATAACAGTTATCAGGACAAGGACGAAACAAGTATAGGAGGATTAAAACATCCGCCAAAAGTTACTGAGAACTTATTTTACGCAACATTGCTTTTGGATCTAGTAGGTGTTTTATGTGCATTGCTAGTTTCGGTAAACTTCTCCGTTTTTGTTTTATTATATGTATGCATATCAAGAGCGTATAGTTACAGAAATTTGCGTTTAAAGAAATTTGCAGTAATAGGATTTTTAACCGTGTTTTTATTTCAGGGCGCTTTTACCTTTTTGATGGTATCATCAGCAGTAACGGATTTTTCATTTGAAAACTTTTTTACGCTCAATAACTTACTTTGTATGAGTGTTGCTAGTTTATTCATTGGAAGTGTTTACCCGCTTACGCAGATTTATCAGCACGATGCCGATAAAAAGGACGGAGTCACAACGATTAGTTATAAATTAGGATACTTGGGAACATTTGCTTTTTCGTCACTTATGTTTGGGCTAGCAACAGGATTGTTGTTTTACTATTTTGATAAAAAAGAGCAGTTGACTGCCTTGTTTTTATTTTTAACATTAATGCTGCCCGTTGTCATTCGCTTATTCATTTGGTTTAACAAAGTGAGAAAAGATACAAATCATGCAAATTTTGAAAATACAATGAGCATGAATTTAATGGCATCTACTTGTATGAATTGTTATTTTTTAATATTAATATTGAATACTAATTTTCGTTGGTTTTAGCCTTCAGCTTTAGTTTATGGTGAGCGGAGTCGAATCCATTCAGGCTGACAATTTCTCCGTCACACTGAGCGCAGTCGAAGTGTAAGCAGAGAAGGTCTAACAAATACAGAATGGGAAAAATTATCAGCATAGGAACAGCAGTACCACAACATCGCACAGCACAACCTGCGATATTGGAGTTTATGCAAGCTGCGTATGGAAACGATGTTGCCTCTCGTAAGCTAAATGTGCTGTTCAATAATAGTGGAATTAGTTCACGTTATTCTGTCATTCCTGATTTCGACAAAAGCAAACAACAACATATTTTTTTCAATGGAACGCCTAGTACAGCGAACGTAAAAAACAGATTGGACGTTTTTAAAGAACACGCAATGCCTTTGGCGGTAAAAGCAATTGACGATGCGTTTGACAAAATTGATTCTCACATAAATACTTTTGGACTAACACATTTGATTTCTGTTACCTGCACAGGCTTATCGGCTCCGGGTTTGTCTGCAGAGTTAATCGAAAGATTAGAACTTCCGAATGATATTTTTCACACCTCCGTTAATTTCTTAGGATGCAATGCGGCATTTCACGCTTTGAAAATTGCTGACATGATCATAAAGTCGGATGCAAAAGCAAAAGTCTTAATTGTATGTGTTGAATTATGCACACTTCACTTTCAACCTAAAAACGATAACGATAATTTATTGTCGAACACTATCTTTGGAGATGGTGCAGCAGCAGTCATTGTTACTTCTGATGATTCTGATAAAAAAGGAGTTTTTGTAAAGGGCTTTTATTCATTGCTCTTAAACAAAGGAAAAGATCTGATGGGTTGGAACATTACTCCAAGCAATTTCGAAATGGTCTTGGATGCTCAGATCCCTCAGGTGATTGGTGAAGAAATAAATGATGTTTTAGCTAAAGGCTGCCGTAAGCTTAATATAGAACCAGGTTCAATCAATAAATGGGCTATCCATCCGGGAGGCAAAAAAATAGTAGATGTGATCAAAAGCAAATTGCAGTTGAGTGAAGAGGAAACAAAAGCATCATACAAAGTTTTAAATGAATTTGGCAACATGTCTTCTCCAACTATTTTGTTTGTATTGAATGAACTTTTTAAAGAAACAAAAAGCGGGGAGACTATTTTTTCAATTGGCTTTGGTCCCGGTTTAAGTATAGAAACAGCGTTTTTCGCATATGAGTAAATTTGCTCAACGCTCCTACGAACACGAATTACTGGATGCTCCTAACATCCCCAAAGAATTACTTTTCAAAAATCTTCGCGAATTAGATGTTGTCAATCGTTTGTTGGGTGGACACGCAATTACACTTTCTGGAATAAAAAAACTCGTTACAGATAAAAACAAAATTTACCGTATCGTTGATATTGGCTGTGGAGGTGGAGATGCGATGAAACAAATTGCAAAATGGTCGAAGGCAAACAAATTTAAAGTTGAATTGATTGGAGTGGACATGAATGCAGATGCGATTGCTTTTATGAAAGAGGAATGCAAAGATTTTTCTAATATTACTGGATCAGTAAGTGATTATCGCGATTATCTAAAATCCAATACCGATGTAGACATTGTGCACTGCTCACTATTTTGCCACCACTTAAAAGACGATGAATTGATTGAGTTGTTTCAATTTATGAATCAATATGCAAAGGTTGGATTCATTATAAATGATTTGCATCGACATTGGTTTGCTTATTATAGTATCAAGTTTTTAACTCGTTTGTTAAACGGTTCTACTCTTGTTAAAAATGATGCTCCGCTTTCTGTGCTGAGAGGATTTAGAAGAGAAGAGTTAAATAATACATTAAAGAAAGCAGGAGTGAAAAACTTCAGCATAGAGTGGCAATGGGCGTTCCGATATTTAGTTCTTAATAAAAAATCTTAGTGTCTTAGTGGTAAAAATGCAAATCACCAATTCAAATCAAGTTTCCATTATAGGAGGAGGATTAGCCGGCCTAACATTAGCCATTCAATTAGCGGATGCTGGCTATTCTTGTGTATTATTCGAAAAAAATAAATACCCTTTTCATAAAGTTTGTGGTGAATACATCTCTATGGAATCCTGGAATTTTTTAGAACGATTGGGATTGAATTTATCGGAATTGAATTTGCCTAAGATTACTCGCCTACAAATTTCATCCCCCTCCGGAAAATTATTAAAACATAAATTAGATCTCGGAGGCTTCGGAATCAGCCGATATTTATTGGATTCCAAATTGGCTGAAATTGCAAAGAAAAAAGGAGTTACTTTATTAGATGATTGCAAAGTGAATGATGTGAAGTTTGAGAATGAAAAATTCACAATTGATTCATCAAAAGGAAATTTCACTTCTGAAATTTGTGTAGGAGCCTGGGGAAAAAAAAGTAATCTTGATACAAAATTAAGACGTGTGCCTGCGACTGTAAAGCCCGCCATGAGTTTGTCAAAAGCAGACGGAGGAAGAAATTATGTCGGCATAAAATATCACGTAAACATTGAGTTTCCAAACGATCTGATCGAACTTCATAATTTTAAAAACGGCTATTGCGGCATTTCCAAGATAGAAGACAACAGATATTGTCTTTGCTATTTAACCGATTCAGAAAATCTTAAAAAGTATAATGGAGATATTAAAAAAATGGAGCAGGAAGTACTTTTTAAAAATCCATTTCTGAAAGCCTATTTTACAAAAGCTAAATTTTTATTTGAAGAACCTTTAGCTATTTCACAGATTAAAATCGGTTTCAAAAGTGCTGTGGAAAATAATATTTTAATGGCAGGAGATACAGCTGGAAATATTGCACCATTGAGCGGAAACGGAATGAGCATAGCAATGAGAAGTTCTTTTGAGTTGAATAAATTACTCGCCTGCTATTTTAAGGAGAAAATCACGCGAGTGCAATTAGAAAAGAAATACAATGATTTTTGGAAAAAACAATTCAAGAGCAGGGTAAATCTTTCCGAATCTCTGCAAAAGCTTTTAAAAAGCACTTCCATGACAAATGTGGCGATCTCTATTTTAAAAGCAACGCCGTTTTTAAGAAATGCGGTAGTAAAATCCACCCACGGAAAACCATTCTGATTTATTTTACTATTTTTACTTCATGAATTTAGATTTATCAGGAAAAACTGCCATGGTATGCGGAAGCACACAAGGTATTGGAAAAGCCTCAGCAATTGAACTGGCATTGCTTGGCGCAAATGTTGTTTTGGTTGCCCGAAATGAGGAATCATTAAAAACAGCAATGAAAGATTTAGATGTTTCCAGGGGACAAAAACATAACTTCCTCGTTGCCGATTTTCAACAATCAAATCAATTAAGAGATAAGTTGGATAGTTTCGTTGCTACGCAAGGAGCAATTCACATATTGGTAAATAATACAGGTGGGCCACCAAGCGGACTTATTCAAAATGCAAAAGTGGATGAGTTTTTGCAAGCATTCAACAATCATTTGGTATGCAATCACATTTTGGTGCAAGCATTGAT
The DNA here is from genome assembly GCA_945879015.1 of Chitinophaga pinensis. Lineage (GTDB taxonomy): Bacteria > Bacteroidota > Bacteroidia > 2-12-FULL-35-15 > 2-12-FULL-35-15 > 2-12-FULL-35-15. The sequence continues at coordinate 8,792 of CAMCUO010000018.1, forward strand.
TGAAGGAATGAAAGATGCAAAATACGGACGAGTAATAAATATCATCAGCACATCCGTAAAAATTCCTTTGAAAAATTTAGGAGTATCAAACACTATTCGTGCTGCAGTTGCAAATTGGAGCAAGACTTTAGCAAACGAAGTGGCATCTTACGGAATAACTGTAAACAATGTACTTCCGGGAGCAACACTTACTGGACGATTAAGTGCTATCATCGAAAACAAATCAAAAAATACGGGTGAATCATTAAACGAAATCAAGAATGAAATGGAAAGCGAAATTCCATTGGGTCGTTTTGCTGAACCTTCAGAAGTGGCTAATGCCGTTGCATTTTTAGCGTCTCCGGCTGCTTCTTATATTACGGGAATAAATGTTCCTGTGGATGGCGGTAGAACGGGGAATTTGTAAAGTTCTCTTCTTAGTTTTTGCTCGCAGATTACGCAAATTTTCGCAGAAAAATTAAATATTAAAAAGAATAAAAAAAATCTGCGTGAATCTGCGAAATCTGCGTGAAACTTTTGGAATACTCCTTGGAATACGATCAAATAGATTCCTCATACCCATGATCAACTTTTAAATCACCACCCAAAGCAGCCTCCACAGCCAACTCATCACATCGGTTATTTTCTACATTGGATGAATGTCCTTTCACCCAAACAAATTTTACGGAATGTTTTCTGTAGATTTTTAAAAAGCGTTTCCATAAATCAGGATTTTTTTTGTCTTTGAAGTTTTTTTTCTCCCAACCAAAAACCCATTTTAATTCAACCGAATCCACTACATATTTTGAATCGGAATAAATAGTAACAGCAGTGCCTTCTTTTTTTAATGTTTCCAGAGCAACAATCACACTCAACAACTCCATACGATTGTTAGTCGTCAATTTAAATCCTTCAGAAATTTCTTTACGAAGAGCTCCGGCAATCATCACCGCCCCAAATCCTCCTGGGCCTGGGTTTCCTCTTGATGCACCATCTGTGTAAATCTTTATCATAAATTATACAATTAAGCAATAGGCAATAGGCAATTTTTAATTCTGCTTAGCCACATTCTTTTTTTTGCTTTTTAATTTTTCATTTAATTTTTTTAATTGCATACTGCCTACTGCAACATTGCCTACTACTATTTGTGCATTATAAGTCCTGCATGAGTCGTAAATAACTTCACAGCAATTGCCAACAAAATAATTCCAAATACTTTTCTTAAAATATTAATTCCTCCTACGCCTAAAAGTGCTTCTAGTCGGTGTGTGTTTTTAAGAACCGCGTATACAAAAATCAAGTTGATAAGAATAGCAACAATAATATTTTCGATAAAATATTCAGCTCTAAGCGAAAGTAAAGTTGTTAGTGTTCCAGTTCCTGCAATCAAAGGAAAAGCAATAGGAACAATAGAGGCTGTAGCAGCTGTTTCCTCTTTGTAAAACTTTACTCCAAGGATCATTTCCATCGCTAAAAAAAAAATGATAAACGAACCTGCAATCGCAAATGAGCTTACATCAATTCCGATCAGATTTAATATTTGTTCTCCAACAAACATAAATACAATCATAATTACACCTGAAACAATAGTTGCTTTTTCGGATTGTATTTTTCCAACCTTCCCTTGTAAGTCCAGCAAAACAGGAAGTGAGCCAATTACATCAATCACAGCAAATAATATCATGCTGAGTGTAGCTATTTGTTTAAAGTCGAAGTTCATGGTATAATTTAATTATTTAATTGGGTTAATTTGACAAAAGTTCGTCAATTGCTTTCGGAAAATGATTGTATTCTAATAAATGAATTTTATTTGCTAAATCTTCAGCAGTAGCATTCTCTTCAACTTCACATTTATATTGTGCAATTATTTTTCCTTCATCGTATTTCTCATTCACAAAATGAATAGAGATTCCGCTTTCTTTTTCTTTTGCTTCAATTACCGCTTTGTGCACATTCATTCCATACATTCCTTTTCCTCCGAATTTTGGTAAAAGTGCAGGATGAATATTTACAATCTTATTCGGGAAGGCTTTAATTAAACTTTCTGGAATCATCCACAAAAATCCTGCAAGCACGATCAAATCAATCTTAGCATTTTTCAAAACATCAATTACTTCATTTGTTTCTGCAAAAGAATGTTTATCAATTATCAATGTGGCGATGTTATTATTTTTCGCGCGATTCAAAACATTGGCTGTTGATTTATTTGAAACAACTAACGCAATTTTTACTTGATTTGATAATTTAAAGTAATCAATAATTGTTTGAGCGTTTGTTCCTTCACCCGAAGCAAAAATGGCAATATTTTTAATCATTTGGCAAAAGTAGTATTTTAGAAAATACAATCCTTAAATAGAAGGACTTATCCGCGAGTCCGACCTGTGACCTTACTTAGGCAGCTAAACGGCTCTTTTTTATCTGAAAAAGAAGGCATAAATAAGGGAAATGAAGGGCTGTTTTGGCCAAATCCTTAATAATGCCATCTAAAAATGGGTTAAGTTCCTGATTTAGAGCGAAAAACGTTAGAACAAATTGATGTTTTTTATGAATAATTCGCTTATTTTTTTGTAATATATGCATATAACTATATCTTTGCACCCAAAATTAACCCAAAAACATTTAAAGAAATGTCAGACATTGCAACAAAAGTAAAAGCTATCATCGTTGATAAATTAGGTGTAGACGAAAAAGAAGTAACACCAACAGCAAGCTTTACAAATGATTTAGGAGCAGATTCATTGGATACTGTGGAATTAATCATGGAATTTGAAAAAGAATTTAACATCGCTATCCCTGATGATCAAGCTGAAAAGATTGGTACAGTGGGTGATGCAATTGCTTACATTGAAGCAAACGCAAAATAATTCTCTCATAAGATTTATTTAATGAAGTTTAGACGAGTAGTAGTAACAGGTCTTGGCGCAATTACACCAGTAGGAAATAACGTTTCTGATTTTTGGAACAATCTTCTGAATGGCGTAAGCGGAGCTGCTCTTATTACTCGTTTTGATGCTTCAAAGTTTAAAACTCAATTTGCTTGCGAAGTAAAAGGATTTAATCCTGAAGATTACCTCGATCGTAAAGAAGCTCGCAAGATAGACGTCTTTTCTCAGTATGGTTTATGTGCCGCTATTCAAGCAGTTAAAGATGCTAGATTAGATGGAGAAAATGCATTTGATAAAGACCGCGCTGGTGTTATTTGGGGTTCTGGTATTGGTGGATTGCAAACTTTTCAAGACGAATGTTTCGGTTATGCGAAAGGTGATGGAACTCCGCGTTTCAATCCTTTCTTTATTCCTAAAATGATTGCAGATATTTGTTCAGGACACATTTCCATCCGTTTTGGAATGCGTGGTCCTAACTTTACTACCGTTTCTGCTTGTGCTTCTTCTACCAATGCTTTAATTGATGCTCACACTTATATCAAATTAGGTAAAGCAGATATTATAGTAACAGGTGGTTCCGAAGCTGCAGTATGTGAAGCAGGAATTGGCGGATTTAACGCAATGCACGCACTTTCTACTCGCAACGATTCTCCAGAAACAGCATCTCGTCCATTTGACGTTGATCGTGATGGATTTGTTTTAGGTGAAGGCGCAGGTTGTTTAATTCTAGAAGAATTAGAACATGCTTTAAAACGTGGTGCAAAAATTTATGCTGAAGTTGTTGGTGGTGGAATGACTGCTGATGCAAATCACATTACTGCTCCTCATCCTGAAGGATTAGGGGCATTGAATGTTATGCGTAATGCTTTGTTAGATGCGGAAATGAAACCAGAAGACATTGATTATGTAAACGTACACGGAACATCAACTCCTTTGGGTGATATTGCTGAAACAAAAGCAATACTTGGTGTATTTGGTGAGCATGCTTATAAATTAAATATCAGTTCTACTAAATCAATGACAGGACATTTACTTGGTGCTGCAGGTGCTATTGAAGCAATTGCTTGTGTTCTAGCTTGTCAAAATGATATTATTCCTCCAACAATAAATCACTTCAATGACGATCCAGCTTTGGATAATAAATTGAATCTTACTTTCCATAAAGCTCAAAAACGCATTGTTCGTGCTGCTTTAAGCAATACTTTCGGATTCGGTGGACACAATGCTTCTGTAATTGTTAAGAAATACACAGCTTAATTTCTCTTGCCAAAATTTACCAAATCAATCAGGGTTTATTTTTCTCCCGACAAAAAATTACACGAATCACTTCGCAATGTTCTTGGTTTTTATCCAACAAATATTTCATTATACAAATTAGCCTTTCGTCACAGTTCGGCTGCACAGCTCATTAAAAAAGGAGTTCGAGATAGTAACGAACGATTAGAATTTCTTGGCGATTCGGTAATTGGAACAGTGGTTGCAGATTATTTATTTAAAAAATTTCCATTTAAAGATGAAGGATTTTTAACCAAGATGCGTTCGAAAATGGTGAGTCGTCAACAACACAATCAGCTTGCAATTAAATTAGGGTTGAATAATTTTTTGGAAGTGAATAACGATAGACATGGGAATAACAAATCCAGTTCCATCAATGGAGATGCCTACGAAGCGCTGATCGGCGCTATTTATTTAGATAAAGGATACAAGTTTGCACAAGAATTTATTCTTACGCGTATTGTGAATGTTCACATCGATATGGATGAAGTGGAAACAAAAGAAGTAGATTTTAAGAGCAAATTAATTGAGTGGGCACAAAAAGAAAAAAAAGAATTCCGTTTTGAAACAATTATAGATGGTGCAACTTCTGACGATAAACTCTATAGTATACAGATTGTAGTGGATAATGAAGCAATTGGGAAGGCACAGCATTTTTCGAAAAAACGAGCAGAACAATTGGTTTCAGAGCTGGCGTGTGGAGTGTTAGAGATTTAATTCCTTAATGTCATCCTGAGCGCAACCGAAGGTTGGTCATCCCGAGCGGAGTCGAGGGACGAAGGGAAAGGAACGAAAGGTTTTTAATTTAACAACATAAAAATAATCCCATTTTGCAGGCATTCTTCGTTTTAGATTTATAAATTTACCATAGTTTTAAAATTAAGTTTTGGGAAAACATACCCTTGAAATAGCATACGATTACGATTTTGTGTTGATAGGCATTTCATCACACGAAAAAGATTATCGTATTTGTTGGGCACTCAATAATCAATTGGGTTTAAATCTGGTGAAAACAGATGCACTCGAGATAAAAGACAAAAAGCAAGACGACCCTTCGTTTTTCTCTTTGTTCAGTTTCGAATTGCCTGATGAGTTTATGGATTATTTTATTATAGCTAACAGAAGTGAAAAAGGATTGTTGATTCCAGAACAAAAACAAGTCGACTATTTTTTTATCATTCGAGGTGAAATAGAAAATGATAAAGTAATGGACATGATAAGACGAATAAAAGAAAGTAGTTTGGTGCAGACAGCTTTTAGAGTTGATGTAAATGCACTAAAGTCAAAACAGAATTTAATATTATAAAAAGCACCACGGATTGCATCGATTAACACAGATTATTTGTTTTAAAATTTGTAATTGAGTGAAAAATTAAAAATAAATAAAACACACAGTACAGAGTAATAACAGAAATTTATCTGTGAAAATTAGTGTAATCTGTGGTAAAAAGTAAAGTATGAAAAGAACAAAAATCGTTGCAACACTTGGGCCAGCATCCTCTTCATCCGAAGTAATTGAAGAAATGATTAAAGCAGGAGCAGATGTGTGCAGAATAAATTTTTCACACGGCTCTTATGATAATGTATTGAGCCAGATTAACACCATACGTGCCCTCAATAAAAAATTAGGAAAGCATACTGCTATTCTTGCCGATTTACAAGGACCGAAATTACGTATTGGAGTTGTGGAAAATAATGGCGTTGAATTAGTAGCCGGAAAAGAAGTTACGATTACGACCATTGAATGTGTTGGAACTGCTGAAAAACTATACATCACATATCCTCAATTTCCAAAGGATGTGAAAGTAGGTGAAAACATTTTGATTGATGATGGTAAACTTTTATTGACAGTAGTTTCTACAAACGGAAACGATGAAGTAAAAGCAGTTGTTGGTCATGGCGGAACTTTGTCATCTAAAAAAGGAGTAAACCTTCCCAACACAAAAATATCTTTGCCTTGTTTGACTGAAAAAGATTTAAAAGATTTGGATTTCGCATTGACAAATAAAGTGGATTGGGTTGGACTTTCATTTGTCCGTTCGGCAGCAGATATTATTGAGTTAAAACATTTGATTCAAAATTTTAATCAGAATGTTAGAACACGAGTAGTAGCAAAAATTGAAAAACCAGAAGCGATTTCTGATATCGATAACATTATCAAAGAAACGGATGCATTGATGGTTGCTCGTGGCGACTTGGGTGTGGAAGTTCCAATGCAAGAAGTTCCTGTTATTCAAAAAATGTTGGTTCGTAAATGTTTGGAAGCATCCAAACCAGTTATTATTGCCACACAAATGATGGAAAGTATGATTACAAATATCAGTCCTTCACGTGCTGAGGTGAACGATGTTGCAAACAGTGTAATGGATGGAGCAGATGCGGTGATGTTGAGTGGAGAAACTTCTGTTGGAAATCATCCTGCAAAAGTGGTGGCGGCAATGACAAAGATTATTGAATTTGTTGAACAGAATAGCGATGTGTATAATCGTGATAATGCTGCTCCGGAAGTTGATATGCATAATCAACGTTTTCTTTCAGATTCAATTTGTTATACTGCTGCAAAAATGGCACAACTTACAAATGCAGCAGCAATTGTAACAATGACACATTCAGGATATACAGCATTTAAGTTAGCAAGTCACCGCCCGAAGGCAGAAATTTTTGTGTTTACCGATAACTATGATATTCTTACAACCTTAAATTTAGTATGGGGTGTTCACGGTTTTTACTACGATAAAAATATTAGTACAGATCATACCATAGCAGATATTAAATTCATTTTGAAAAAAAGTGGAGAAGTAAAAACAGGAGATCTAATTATTAATATCGCAAGTATTCCATTAAGTGAAATGGGAAAATCAAACATGATTAAACTTTCAGCAATAGAATAGGTGGTTTGCTAAAGTTAACTCGTAGCAGGATCAATTTCCCCTTTGAAAAAGGGGGCTAGGGGGATTTGAAAATGTTCCTTGAAAAAAGAAAACATAAATGAAACCAATTCTGTTTTTCTTAACGATAGTTTTTTGCCAAATTTCAATCCAAGCCCTATCAACTTACATTAATTCGGATAAAAGGGCAATCATTAAAGATTTTAAAGATCTTTCAAAGACACCTGAAAAGTATTCGATTTCAACAAAGGATTCTGCAGGAATTCTTAAAATTGAAATTACTGGACACGAAAAAATAAATTATGAATTCCGTTTTGATTCTTTAGGATTTTGCAACACCTCTAGTTTTATATATTGTTGTGACGATTGCTCCGAAAAACACATTAAAGAGTTTGTTGAGAGCAGAAACTATGGATGTATAGAGAAATCACCAGGGTTATATTACTCAAAAAGAAGACACAAAACACAAATGGAAATATTTAATTCCAATGTTGCTGTAACAATAATTATATTTACTAAGATGAACTGGACAAAAAAAGAATACAAAGCGCTAATTAAGAAGCAATGAAATACGAAGTATTAATGAATCCAATAAAAAAATAAAAAAGCATGAGTAAAAAAATATACTATCTAAGCACTTGCTCTACTTGCAGCCGAATCATTACGGAGCTCGGATTAAAAGATAAAAAATTCGAATTCCAGGATATTAAAACTGAAAAAATTACGGCCTCTCAATTAGCAGAAATGAAAAAGATGGCAGGAAGCTATGAAGCACTGTTCAGCAGAATAGCATTAAAATATCGCGCTCTTGGATTGGATAAAAAGAAACTAGGAGAAGACGATTACAAAAAATATATTTTAGAAGAATATACTTTCTTAAAGCGTCCTGTAATTATTATCAAAGACAAAATATTTGTCGGAAATTCCAAAAATAATATTGCTGCCGTGAAAGCAGAATTATAATGTTCAATGAAAAGCAATAATTATTATTTCGGCAGAATCTCCCTCCCCTTTGGGGAGGTCCGGGGAGGGGTCTTTGAGTAAGATATTCCAAGCTCACCTTGCTTTAATTGCTGTAAATTTAATTTACGGAGCCAATTATTCTATTGCTAAAGAAGTTATGCCCACACACGTGCAACCGTTTGCATTTGTATTAATGCGTGTTGGTGGAGCATTAGTTTTATTTTGGTTAGTGAGTTCTCTTTTTATCAGAGAAAAAATTGATAAAAAAGATTTACCACGTTTTGCATTGTTGGCTGTATTCGGTGTTGCTTGTAATCAGCTTTTGTTTTTAAATGGATTGAGCATCACCACTCCAATCAACGCATCCATTATTATGATTTCAAATCCCATTGTTGTTTTATTAATTGCTGCAGCCATTTTAAAAGAAAAAGTTTCTGTCAATAAATTAATTGGTATCGGACTTGGTATTGCTGGAGCCATGCTTCTCTTGTTGTTTAATAAATCATTTTCATTCGGCTCCGAAACAATCACAGGAGATTTAATGATACTTATCAATTCCATTTCGTGGGCACTGTATTTGGTTCTTGTAAAACCATTAATGAGTAAGTACAATACTTTCACTATTGTAAAATGGGTTTTTCTTTTCGGATTTTTATATGTTCTACCTTTTGGGTTTAATGAAATCACTGAAGTAAAATGGGAAACACTTCCGCCAGCAATTTGGTACGATATTATATTTGTTGTTGTAGCAACAACATTCTTTGCCTACGTTTTAAATACATACGCCTTGCGAGCCTTGAGTCCATCCATAGTTAGTATTTATATTTATTTACAACCTTTTTTAGCTACCTTATTTGCTATTTTTATCTATCGAAACGATACACTTGATTTAAGAAAGATAACTGCGGCAGTAATGATTGTCTTCGGTGTTTACCTGGTAAGTATACCGTTTAAAAAGTCCAACTAACATCCTCAAAATTTAAACACATAGACACATAGTTTTTTGTGTTTCCCATTCTGCTTGTTTTCATAGAAAAATAAATTTTTAACATAGAATATCTCTTTGGGAATGAAGCTTGCTTCATCTATGAATAATACGCAAAATTGGTGCAATTTATTAAATGAAGGGTAACTATAATTTAGCATTGATGGTCAATGTTTCAGCCAATATTAAAAGCTATGTGTCTATGTGTTTAAAAAACGCGAATCACCATCGCAACGACTCAAAAAAACACTACATTTGTTATTCATATAACAATATTCTATGCAAATGAAATCAATGACCGGATTCGGAAAAGCAACTGCCGAAATTCCTGGTAAAAAAGTAACAGTTGAAGTGCGATCGCTTAATAGCAAACAACTGGACTTGAATTTGCGACTTCCTTATATATATAAAGAAAAGGAGTTGGAATTGCGAACGGATATTTCTAAGCAAATTGAACGAGGGAAGGTTGATATAACTGTTTTCACAGAAGCAACTCAGGATTCAGTTCCTGTTGCAATAAATAAAACATTGGCAAAAACATATTACAAAGAATTAAAATCATTATCGGAAGAATTTGGTGAGTCCAATCAGAACTTATTATCCTTGGTTGTGAAAATGCCTGATGTGATGAAAGCCGAACGTGAAGTTGTGGAATTGGATGAAGCTGAATGGAAACAAATAAAAGCAACAGTGGACAAAGCCATTGATGCATTTCAAAAATTCAGAGATGATGAAGGGAAAACTTTGTCGAATGAATTTACTACTCGAATTGGATTAATTGATAATTTATTGATAGAAGTCGTTAAAATGGATGCTGCACGTGTAGAGAACATCCGTTCAAGAATAAAAAATAGTCTTTCCGAAGTTATAGAAAAAGAAAAGATTGACCAAAATCGTTTTGAGCAAGAATTGGTTTATTACATAGAGAAGTTAGACATAACAGAAGAAAAACTTCGCCTAAAAACCCACATCGATTATTTTTTGAATACTATGAAAGAACCAGGCAGTGGACGAAAGCTTGGATTTATTTCACAGGAGATTGGGAGAGAGATAAACACGATTGGCTCAAAGGCAAATGATGCGACTGTGCAAAAATTAGTGGTACAGATGAAAGATGAATTGGAAAAAATAAAAGAACAGCTGTTGAATGTGCTTTAGTCCTCGATGGTGAAAAATAGCACCACAGATTACACAAATTAACACGGATAAAAAATTAAATAAAAAAATTATTACCCAAGATGTAAAACATAAACTACACAGAATAAAAAATTAATCTGTGAAAATTTGTGTAATCTGTGGTAAAATGTAGCATTAATGAAAGGTAAACTCATCATATTTTCGGCACCTTCCGGAGCAGGTAAAACAACCATTGTGCATCACTTGCTCAAGAAAATTCCTCAATTGGAGTTTTCTGTTTCTGCAACAAGCCGACCAATGCGAAAAGATGAGACACATGGAGTTGATTATTATTTTATTTCGGTAGACGAGTTTAAGAAGAAAATAAAGAACGAAGAATTTGTAGAATGGGAAGAAGTTTACAAAGATAATTTCTACGGAACTTTAAATGCGGAAATAGAACGCATCTGGAAAAAAGGTCATCACATTATTTTTGATATGGATGTGGTAGGCGGATTAAATTTAAAAAAACAATTTGGAGAACAAGCATTAGCAATCTTTGTGATGCCACCAAGTATAGCGCATTTGGAAGCACGTTTAAAATTACGCGAAACAGAAACTCCTGAAAGTATAGCGCGCAGATTAGGAAAAGCAGAAGTAGAACTAAAAACTGCTGATCAATTTGATACAATTTTTTTAAACGATACATTAGAACACGCATTTGCAGAAGCTGAAAAAAAGGTTGGGGAGTTTTTGAAATAAAGAATAAAGACAAATCGGAGGATGTCCCCATCTCCGAGGGGGCAGGGGGAGGATAGAGGATGATTGTTCCGAAGACTACCGAAAATTAAAGAAGAAAATCATTATGGCTAAAATCCTCACAATAGATATTCATACACACATTCTTCCAGAGCATATTCCAAACTGGAAAGAAAAATTCGGTTACGGAGGATTTGTTCAATTGCAACACCATAAACCTTGTTGCGCCAACATGATTTTGGATGATGGAAAATTTTTCAGAGAAGTGGAAGACAATTGCTGGAGCGCTGAAAAACGAATGACCGAATGCGATCATCACCACGTGGATGTACAAGTGCTTTCTACCGTTCCTGTAATGTTTAACTATTGGGCAAAACCACAAGATTGTTTAGAGCTTTCCATATTCTTAAACGACCACATTGCAGATATCGTAAAACGTTTCCCAAAACGCTTTGTTGGATTAGGAACCATTCCATTACAATCTCCAGAATTAGCGATACAAGAATTAAAACGCTGTAAAGAAATTGGATTGGCAGGAGTTCAAATTGGTTCGCATGTGAACGATTGGAATTTAAGTGATGCTAATTTATTTCCTGTTTTCGAAGCTTGTGAGAAATTAGACATGGCAGTGTTTGTTCATCCTTGGGATATGATGGGACAAGATAAAATGCAAAAATATTGGTTGCCTTGGTTGGTTGGAATGCCAGCAGAAACATCCTTAGCAATTTGCTCCATGATTTTCGGAGGAATTTTTGAACGCTTACCAAATTTAAGAGTTGCCTTTGCACACGGTGGAGGTTCATTTCCATCAACCATAGGAAGAATAGAACACGGTTTTAATTGTCGCCCTGATTTAGTGGCTGTCGACAACAACGTAAATCCTCGCGAATATTTAGGAAAATTCTGGATTGATAGTTTGGTGCACGATGATCAGATGTTGGATTATGTAGTAGGAATGTTTGGTGCCGACAAAGTAGCATTGGGAACAGATTATCCTTTTCCACTTGGAGAATTAGAACCAGGAAAACTCATAAATGAAATGCCTTATGAAAGAGAAGCAAAAGAATTGCTCTTGAACGGGGCAGCTTTGAAATGGTTGAATATGAAGAGAGAGAAGTTTTTGTAGATTAATTTCGAATAATACGTTTTACATATTTCCCTTTATCTGTAGTAACTTCTACAAAGTAAATTCCAGCATCAAATTTTGACAAATCAATTGTTGTTTGATTAGAACTTAAAATTGTTTTTCCCAAAACATCTTTGATTTCAACTGATTTAAATTGTAGCGAGTTATCAGTTTGAATTGAAATTGAATTGGAAGTTGGATTTGGAAATATTTGAATTGAGGAGTTTTCCTTAATTTCATTAACATCACTATACCAATTAGTTTGAATTATAATATTGTCAATCATCCAACCAGCTTTATTTGTATTCACACTGTCAGAGGTAAAGGTAAAACGATATTCTACGATAGTATCTAATGTAAATCCAGAGAATCCTGCACCTGCCCAACCAGATGATGTTCCAGAAAATCCAGGTTTGTTTGAGTTGCTTGCAATAGTGTCTGAATTTGAATAAAAATTCCCGAGCAAATAGGTTGAATTGATAATGTTGTTCCAAGTTGTTCCCCCATCTATAGAATATTCAATGACGCAACCATCGGATAAAGTATCTGTATTAAAGCGATGCATAAAGTAAACCGCAGATGCATTACAATCTGTCCAAACGACAAAACTAAATGATGATGTATTATTATTGGGGTAGGTATTTATTGTGTCTGTTACAAATGCTAATTGTGGAGAATATGCAGAATCGAAAACAAATTTTGATGGTGTCCCAAGTTGCCAAATATTACTACTTTGAGTTGTGTCAATATGAAAGTACTTATTAGTTGTGTCCCTATCATTTAAATCAAACAAACGACCATTAGGGAAAGGACCCCAACATGACGTAAAAATAGTATCCTGTCCATAAGATTGGCTTAGAACAAATTGAAACAAAATCAATATTGAAATTCTTTTCATAATCATTGTACATCTAATATACACAATTATATCATGAAAAATAATTTCCAAATTGAAACATTTCCAAATTTTCAAATTGGACTAATGCATATGAGCACTGCTAGCCTCATTCGCCATTAACTGATCGAATTTTTTCTGTTTTATTTCCATAAAACTTTTCTTCTCAATTTTACTTTCCAACCAGGATATTAAATCGAATAAGTTCAAGGCGTTTCTCTCTACTTTATTTGTTGTTAATTCTTCTATGTTGTTTTTTAATTTTATGAAATCTTCTGCAAGCTCATTTGAAGTTCGCACTTTGTTTTGTGAATCTTTGAAGAAGGCGATAATTTGTTTTTCAAAGTTATAAAGTTTGTTACGCTTCATTAACAAACGATACGTTGAACGAATGCGTTTCTCCATCATCTCTTTATTATCCATTTCAAAATAAATAATCAGGCTCAAAATGTGAGCAAAACAAAACAAATCACTTCTAAAATCCAAATCGGTATTGTGTAAAAGCAGATTGATGTTTTGATTGGCAAGTTTGTATTCTCCTAATCCAATGTAGATATATGCCAATGCATAATGATGCAATTGTTTTTCCTTTTGTAAAGTTTTTGTTTGTGGAAGTCGTCCGTAAATTTTCTCCACCTTATTAGCAATAGTTAAAGCTTTATCAAATTGCCCCGTAGGAATGTACACAAACAGTTTTAAGTTTTCGGTAAGCAATTCATAGTTCCTGTTCAGTTGTCCGTATTGCTCCACAAAACGATCCATTCGTTCAAGTGTTGTAAATAGATCGCTGTAAAGCATTAATGAAAGTTCATTTACGGCTTTGTTGCGCAACAATGCAATATAGGTAAATGGTTTTAATTCCAACATATGTTTGTTAGCATCCATTAATTCCACATTTTTTTTTAGCATTTCACTTGCTTGTTCTTGCTCGTTTATTGTAAACAAAAAATTAGCTTGCATTAAATTACGATAGAATTGTGCATTAAAAGTATTGAGTAAATTTTTATCGTTACTCTTGTTTTCATTAGCAATTTTTTGAAATTCAATCACATCTTCATCATTGCGAGCAAGACCAGTATACAATGCTTTGGCGCGTAATTTTTGATACAAGTGCTTATAACCAATAATGGTTTTCTTTTTTTCTATGGATAAATAAAGCTCTTCAAAATATTTATTTACAAGCGTTAAATAGTTTTCTGGAGTAGCTTCTTCTACCAATAAAATAATTTCCCAATCAATTAACTCTTCCATAAATTCGTACAACTCGTGTTCGAGAGCAGTCGCTTTTGCTTTCAATATCATTTTTTTGGCAACAACGGGAAGGTTTTTGTTGTAAAGAATTTCTATTTGATTTAAGGCGCTTCGTAATTCACTTTTCACATTCGTATTATACGACTCCAATGATTTTAGAATAAACTTGAACAGATAGTTTTTGGCAACAGCAAAATTGTTTAGAGTTGGTTCTCCTTTGAATTTTCTGATAATCTCTTTTTCATCATAAACCTTTTGTTTATCGATGGCATCAAAGATCTTGATGTACTTATTTTGTTTCCCAATAACATGCAGCATAGCATGCTTCTTTATATAGCCTTTTTCGGGTGCAGTTAAAGATTTGATAAGCTGATGCAAATGGTTTGTTGACATAATTATTTTAACAATAATTGAATGGGGACATACAAATATATCATTAGAAAGCAGAAAGTCTAAGTTTATTTGATTTCCTTTCCAAAACCCCGAATTTTATGAAAAAAAGGAAATCGAAACGTTAAAAAATAGCCTTCGAAAACTTAATGATAAGGAGTATAACAATTGAGGATAAAAATTGATAATTATCAATAAATATTGGGCTTCAAAGGGGGAAGGCCTGCGAAAACTAAAGCCATAAAAAGGCAAAATGTCCTTCCGAAGTCTTATTTTAGCCTGTTTTTTGTTTGGATTTAGGTTTTTTATATGTGATATTTGTATCGTAATATTAATCGCTAGTCTCCCGACTACGATAAATTACAAAAAGCTTGTTGTTGTGAAGGAGTAGCACAACAGTGTTTCATGTTTAGTTTTATCCAAATCCCGAAGTTCTGACAAGCTCTTCGGGATTTATTTTTCCGAAATCGTATGCTTAAAAAAGTCTTCGATAGTGTCTGTTTCAGCGCAGAATGCTCAAACTGACAATCTAGGTGTCACACTGAGCGGAGTCGAAGTGTTTACTATGTTTCTGTGTAGATAATTTCTGTTAGTCCATTAAAACATCTTTTCCGGCTAATCACAGAAAACCAATGAAATAAAATCGTAAATTTGTATTACATCTTATTAATACCCCAAATTTATGAGTGATGCAATAAAACATGAATGTGGAATAGCAATGATTCGATTGCTTAAACCGCTGGATTATTACATCAAAAAGTATGGAACTCCACTATACGGAGTGAATAAATTGTACTTACTTATGGAGAAGCAGCACAATAGAGGACAAGATGGAGCAGGAGTTGCAAATATTAAATTTGATGTTATTCCCGGAACAAAATATATCAGCAGAACAAGAGCAGTTGGCAGTAGCGCAATAAAAGAAATCTTTGGAAAAATAAATTCTAGATTCGAAGAAATCAACAAAAAAAATCCTGAAAAATTAAAAGATGCAACATGGCTAAAGAAAAATTTGCCTTATACAGGAGAATTATTTTTAGGTCATTTGCGTTACGGAACATTTGGTGGAAATAGCATTGAAAATTGCCACCCGTTTTTACGTCAGAATAATTGGATGACACGTAATTTAGTTGTTGCAGGAAATTTTAATCTTACTAATACGGATGAACTGTTCGATCAGTTGGTTGACCTTGGACAACATCCAAAAGAAAAAGCCGACACTGTTACAGTGATGGAAAAAATCGGCCATTTTTTGGATGAAGAAAACGAACGCTTATTTAAAAAATACAAAAAAGAAGGACATTCAAATGCAGAAATTTCTTCTTTGATTGCAGAGAATTTAGATGTTCAAGCAATTTTAAAAGACGCAAGTAAAAAGTGGGATGGCGGTTATGCAATGGCTGGATTATTCGGACATGGAGATGCATTTGTGCTTCGTGATCCTAGTGGAATTCGTCCTGTATTTTATTATTCCGACGATGAAGTTGTGGTAGTTACTTCTGAGCGACCAGTTATTCAAACAGCATTTAATATTCCTATCGGAGAAGTAAAAGAATTATCACCAGGTAACGCACTCATAATAAAAAAAGATGGAACATTTGGTGAGCAAGAAATTATAGAGCCATTAGAAAAGACTTCTTGTTCCTTCGAACGAATTTATTTTTCTCGCGGAAGCGATGCCGATATTTATCAAGAGCGTCAAAAATTAGGAAGTCAACTTTGTCCTTCTGTTTTGAAGTCTGTTGATTACGATTTAAAAAACACTGTGTTCTCATATATTCCAAATACGGCAGAAGTGGCATTTGGCGGCTTGATAGAAGGATTGCATCATTATGCAAATACAATTAAGCGACACAAAATTTTGCAAATGGGAGCAAGTGTTCGTGATCCTGAGTTGAGCGAAATTCTTTCTATTCTTCCACGCGTGCACAAAATAGCAATTAAAGATGCGAAGCTGAGAACCTTTATTACCAATGATTCACAGCGTGATGATATGGTTGCTCACGTTTACGATACAACTTATGGAGTTATAAAAGAAGGAGTAGATAATTTAGTAATTGTAGATGATTCTATTGTTCGTGGTACAACTTTAAAACAAAGTATTTTAAAAATATTAGATCGTTTAGGTCCTAAAAAAATTGTAGTAGTTTCGTCAGCACCACAAATTCGTTACCCTGATTGTTACGGAATTGACATGGCTAAGTTAGGCGACTTTATTGCTTTCCAAGCAGCAGTTCAATTGTTGAAAGATAATTTCAAAGAAAATTTATTGGACGAATTGTACGAAAAAGCAAAAGCACAAGAAGAGCTTCCCAAAGAAAAAATTGTGAATGTGGTGAAAGAAATTTATGAACCATTTACAGCAGAACAAATTTCTCAAAAAATAGCAGAATTACTTCGCCCAGAAAACATCAATGCAGAAGTGGATATTATTTATCAATCCATTGAAGGATTACATAACGCCATTCCGAACCACAAAGGCGATTGGTACTTTACAGGGAATTATCCCACAGCCGGAGGAAATAAGGTAGTAAATAAGTCTTTTATTAATTATATGGAAGGCAAAAATGTTCGCGCATATTAATTATTTAAATACAGGTTTTACTAATATATTTATTGAAACACTTCAATCGTTCTTCCATCAAAACTGCCAAATACCATGCTTGGATGAGAATCCAGATGATGAATGTTTCCTTTGTTATCAATCGCTATCGCTCCGCAAAATCCATCAATCACTTTTAATTCGGCAAAGGTTTTTTCAAATGCCTTCTCAATTGAAAATCCATCACTCACTCTTGTAACAATTTTTGTTGCCACCGAAGTACTCACAATATCTTCTCCAATTCCTGTACAACTTACTGCACAAAATTCTGTTGCATAATTCCCTGCTGTCGTAGCAGAATCGGATATTCTGCCTGGTACTTCAAATCCTTTTCCGCCTGTTGAGGTTGCTGCTGCTATGTTTCCGTTTGTATCCAAAGCAACGCAACCAACAGTTCCCATTGATTTGATTCCTGCTTTTGCTTCGTATTCTTTTCTGCGTTGTGGGATTTCTGGATTGAAAAAATCAAATTTATTTAAACGAGCAAAAACAGTTGCCCCTTCACCACCTAATACTCTATCTTGCGTATTAAATAATTTTTCAGCAACTCGAATTGGATTCTTTACATTTTCAATATTGATAACACCACTGAATTTTGTACTCTTACCATCCATCATAGAAGCACTCATTCTAATTTTGCCATCACTCTGAATTTGAGAACCAATACCAGCATTAAACAATTCATCGTCCTCCAATTGCTCCACTGCATAAACAACTGTTTCCAAAGCGGTATGCGTTTTTAAATACTCGTAAGTATTAGTCAATACACGTTTCAAAGCATTCTGCTTAGCAATTTTTGTTTCCAAACTTTGTGAAGACTCACTGAAAAACCCTCCATGTATAATTAACTTCATAATGTTACTCGTTTATTTTGCTCGCCTGTCGGCAGACAGGTTTCGCAGATTTCCGCAGATTTTTTCTTTTTTCTTTGTCTATTGTCTACTGTAAGATTGTCTACTTATTTTTTTCTTGCCTATTGCTAGCTGCAAAATTGCCAACTGCCTTAGGCGTGTTGCCCAATATGAATAGTCATCTCATGGTTTTCCAAATCATAGTGGTCGTGCTGACTTATTACATGTACTACTAAATTTTTGATTGAAACTGGAGTCCCCATTTCCACCTGAGTTAGGTTTGTGTCTTTAATATGTCGACCGTCAACTAAAATAATCAGTCCTGAACCAATTGCCTCCATTGAGTTTCCGTTGGTGATTAAAAAACCGGTATCTTCTCCTAAACCAATTCCCAAAGTTCTTGGATTACTAACAACCGCTTGAAATAATCTTCCAATTCTTCCTCTATGAACAAAGTGAGTATCGATAATAACATCATTTATTAAACCTAAGCCGCTAGTAATTTTTACTTCACCTTTCAATAATGCTTCACTACTAGACCCTTGATAAATCATACTATTTGATGCTGCTGCTGCACCGGCAGAAGTTCCTGCAAAAATAAATTCTTCGTTAATATATTTCTTTAAGATTAAATCATGAATGGGTGTTCCACCTAGAATGGATGTTAAGCGAAGTTGGTCTCCACCAGTAAATAAAACAACATCAGCCAAACGAATTCTCTCTACGTTTTCATCGGACAAGGCTTCTTCACGTTTTTCGATATGAAGCACGTGCACATTTTTTGCACCAAGATATTCCATAGCCTTTGCATATTCAGGTCCCACATCTTTAGGAACTTTTGATGCAGTAGTAATAATTTCTATGCGTGAATCTTCTTTCAGTTTTGATTCAATAATCAAACGTTTTAAAATTCCAGTTTCAAAAAAATTTAGATTCTTTTCTACTTGTTTATCGAAATTTTTTTCTGTAAAACTTCCTTTATCTACAGCCCCCCCAATTAAGATTAATTTTCCTTTAGGATTCATAGATCAGTTTTTTTATGATAAAAATGTTAAATGTGTCTTAGTTTTATATCATAAAAATAACTTTTAAACCAATATATTATTCGGAATAATCCTTTATTTATTAAAAGGTTATTGTGCATTATTCAATGACGCCCTCTCCTTGAACAACGGCATCATCTCGTGGTCGCCATCTCTTGCCATACTTCTACTAAGCTCTGTGCAGGCTCGGGATCTCCCGAATGTGCGTAGTATCTTAATTAGGCAACCAATTAGATTTTCCTTTGATTTCAGAAAATTTCCTTTTATCTTACATCGATTTTTGCCCAAATGGAGCATGGAATCTACTCAAAACAGATAATTAATACAGTTTTATTTTATGAAAATACTTAGTGTACAAGCATTACGCGGACCGAATATTTGGAGTGTAAGAAGAAAAAAATTGATTCAAATGCGACTGGATTTGGAAGACCTAGAAGCTCTGCCAACTAATAAAATCAAGGGATTTAAAGAACGGTTGGAAGCCATGTTTCCAACCATGATCGAGCACCGTTGCTCAGAAGAAGTTAAGGGTGGATTCTTTCAACGTATTGAAAGAGGAACCTGGATGGGTCATGTAATTGAGCATATTGCACTCGAAACTCAATCGCTGGCTGGAATGGAAACGGGTTTTGGTAGGACTCGCGAGACAAAAACACCAGGAATTTATAATGTTGTATTTAGTTATGTGGAAGAAAAAGTAGGTCTTTTTGCTGCCGAATCGGCTGTAAATATTGCTCATGCACTAGTTAATGGTGAAACTTATGATTTGCAGGCCGACTTGAAAAAGATGCGAGAGATTCGTGAAGATGTGCGTCTTGGACCAAGTACTGGAAGTATTGTGGATGAAGCTGTAGCTCGTGATATTCCTTGGATTCGTTTGGGAACAAATTCTTTGGTTCAATTGGGATATGGTGTAAATCAAATGCGTTTTCAAGCAACCATCACTTGTAAAACCAGCAACATTGCTGTGGACATTGCTTGTAATAAAGAACAAACCAAACAAATGCTGGATGCAGCTTCTATTCCTGTTGCAAAAGGTGGAATTTGTGTGGATGAAGAAGATTTGGACCTTACCATCAAAAAGATTGGATACCCGATTGTTTTAAAACCATTAGATGGGAACCATGGGAAAGGAGTATCCATAAACGTAAATAAATGGGAAGATGCTGTTGACGGTTTAGCCTTCGCACAAAAATATTCGAGAAAAGTAATTGTAGAAAAATTTGTTACAGGTTTCGACTTCCGTATTCTCGTTATCGATAATAAAATTGTTGCTGCAGCACAACGTGTTCCCGCTAATGTTGTTGGTGATGGAAAACAAACTGTTCAACAACTCATTGATGAAACAAACAGAGATCCGAGAAGAGGTTACGGACACGAAAATGTATTGACCGAAATTACAGTCGACAGGGATACAATGGATCTTTTGGAAAAGAAAAAGTATACATTGGAAACTGTTCCTCCTGATAAAGAAGTTGTTTATTTAAAATCGACAGCAAATCTTAGTACTGGCGGAACATCTATTGATGTAACGGATATGATGCATCCGGAAAATATATTTTTGGCAGAAAGAATTTCACGTGTCATTGGATTAGATGTTTGCGGAATTGATATTATGGCAAAAAATTTAACACAATCATTAAAAGAAAATGGCGGTGTTATTTTAGAAGTAAATGCAGCACCGGGATTCAGAATGCACTTGGCTCCATCAGAAGGTTTGCCTCGTAACGTTGCAGCTCCTGTTATTGATATGCTTTATCCTTTGGGAAAACCTTCACGCATTCCAATTATTGCTGTGACAGGAACAAATGGAAAAACAACAACTACACGTTTGCTTGCACACATTGTGAAAAACAATGGATTCAAAGTTGGCTTCACAACATCGGATGGAATTTATGTGCAGAACCACATGCTCGAGAAAGGTGATACCACTGGTCCACAGAGCACCGAATTTATTTTAAAAGATCCTACTGTTGAGTTTGCTGTTTTGGAAGTTGCCCGCGGAGGAATACTTCGCTCCGGTTTAGGCTTTAGCAGATGTGACATTGGAATCATTACAAATATTCAAGAAGACCATTTGGGAATAAGTGACATTCACGATTTGAAAGATTTGTCACGAGTAAAAGCAGTTGTTGTGAACAGTGTGAAAAAAGATGGATGGGCGGTATTGAATGCAGAAGATGTGAACTGTGTAGAAATTGCAAAAGATGTAGATTGTAAAGTAGCGTATTTTAGCATGAACGAACATTGTGATGTGATCGTGAATCACTGCCGTACAGGTGGAATCGCAGCCATCTACGAAAACGGCTATATCACCATTAAAAAAGGAGATTGGAAAATGCGTGTGGAAAAAGTAACTCATGTTCCATTGACTTTAAACGGAAAAGCAAAATTTATGATTGCAAATGTGCTTGCTGCTACTTTAGCAAGTTACTTGTGGGGATTCAAAACGGAAGACATTAAAACTTCTTTAGCGACATTCATTCCAAGTGCTGCACAAACTCCTGGAAGAATGAATATTTTCAACTTCAAGAAATTTAAAGTGATGATTGATTTTGCTCATAATCCTTCTGGTTATTTAGGAATTGAAGATTTCTTGCAAAGTATTAACTCATCACATAAAGTTGGAATTATAGCAGGAGTTGGTGATAGAAGAGACAGTGATATTAAAGATTGTGCAGTAATTGCTGCAAGAATGTTTGATCACATTATTATCCGACAAGAAAAACATTTACGCGGAAGAACAGAAGAGGAAATTATCAATTTGATTATCGAAGGAATTAAATCTCTGGATAAAAAAGTGACCTACGAAATTATTCCGAAGGAAACAGATGCGATTAAACACGCTATCAATATTGCAAAAGAAGGAACATTCATTACAGCATTGAGTGATGTTATTACAAATGCAATTGAGGTGGTGCAACAACATTTGGATACGGAAGTAGAGGAGGTGTAATTATTGTTTAAATTTTACGAAATATTCTTTACCGTTATAAATTGTTTTAAGCCATAGTTCTTTTTCTTTAAGTCGTCTGCTTTCCCATGTGACATCTTCACCCCCGTATGGACTAACAAAAATGCCAATTCCATTTTCTTCTGGTTCAATTTGATACGTTCCATAAAACGAGCTACTTTTTAGATATCCAGTTGAATCAATCCCATAGACAATATATGACTCAACCTCCCAAGTTCCTACTAGCCTGTGTGTCCTTGTTCTCAGGCTTAACAAGGGTCCATCCGGATATTTCTTACAGCTTGACAAAAAAAGCAATCACAACAAAGGGGATTAATATTGATATTTTTATAATGGATTTCATTGGCTAATTTTCGACACTTATAGAATCTGCCATAGTTGTTTTTTATTTTTTTAATCTGAAAATCTGCGGCTAGAATAAGGCAAGCTACTCCTTCCCCTTCTTATACAAAGGAACCGTAGAACAAGGTTCGCCATACATAATACTTTTTGCCACAGGTCTTAGCATACTTGTAATCTGAACATACGCTGCTTTTGGAACAGGTAAATCTCCGCAACCTTTTATAACGATACGCGCATCTTTATACTCATCAATTTTTATTTGATTTAAAATTTCAGAATAAAGAATCGTTTCCAAAGTTTCTAAATTTCCAAACACTACTTTTTTTGCTACAGGCTCTAATTGAGTTGCCAATAACATATACGCCCAAGTTGGGACAATCGCATCTGCAGAACAAACCAACGCAACATATTTATCTTTGTATTTATTCCAGTCTTCATTTTTAATGAATTCTCTAAAATCTTTTTCACGTAAGATCAATTCTTGGAAAAGTAAATCTTTGATATCAAACAATACGCGTTCTCCCTGAGGATAAAAGGCCTCAAGGTCGATTGTTACTAGTCCGCTTTGTGAGACTTTATTTATGATTTCGTTGTCCATTTTTTGTCATTTCGAGCGAAGCCGAGAAATCATTTTATTTTCATTTATGCTTATCGTCCC
The DNA here is from genome assembly GCA_945879015.1 of Chitinophaga pinensis. Taxonomy (GTDB): domain Bacteria; phylum Bacteroidota; class Bacteroidia; order 2-12-FULL-35-15; family 2-12-FULL-35-15; genus 2-12-FULL-35-15. The sequence goes on from CAMCUO010000018.1 coordinate 31,774, forward strand.
TTGCCATTCGACTACGCTCAGGCTGACGGGTTTAGCTTGTCACCCTGAGCGAAGCCGATTGGTTACATGAACCCCAATTCCAGCTGCGCCACTTCACTCATCATTTCTTTTTCCCAGGATGGCTCAAACGTTAATTCAATTTTTGCTGAACGAATTCCTTCGATATCTCTCAATTTATCTTCTACTTCAGGAGGTAAGGTTTCTGCAACCGGACAACTCGGTGAAGTCAATGTCATTTTCACTATCAAATTATTTTCGTGGTCGATGTTGATTTCATAAATCAAACCAAGTTCCCAAATATCAACTGGAATCTCAGGATCGTAACACGTTTTGATCGTATCGATTACGCGTTGCGTTAATTCAGTATTGTGTGTATTTATAATTGCAGGCATTTTTCAGTTCAAAGTTTTAAGTTTAAAAGTCCAAAGTTGTCGGATCAAAATTCATTTTCTGCGGTTAGCAAACTTTGAACTTTGAACCTTCTAACTTTAAACTAGCTTATTTTTATAAGCCAAAGCATCCAGCTTCATTTGTTTTATCATGCTTAACAAACCATTGCTTCTGGTAGGTGAAAGATGTTTTGTCAATCCTATTTTTTCTATAAAATCTAATTTCGAATCAATAATTTCTTGTGGTGTATGATTTGATAAAACACGTATCATCAAAGCCACCATTCCTTTTGTGATGATTGCATCACTATCCGCTGTATAAAAAATCTTCCCCTGCCTGTCCGGCAGGCAGGCGTCTTTTAGTTCAGAGTGCATCCAAACTTGACTCTGGCAACCTTTAATTAATTTATCCTCCGTTTTATGTTTCTCCTCAATCATCGGCATAGATTTTCCTAGGTCAATCAAATGCTCGTAGCGTTGCATCCAATCTTCGAACATCTCAAACTCTTCAATAATTTCTTGTTCTATTTCTTCTATCGTCATAACAGTCCAAAGTTAAAAGTTAAAAAGTCCAAAGTTTAGTTAAACTTCGCCCCTTTTAATTCGGAGTCTCTTAAATAATTTATAAATCCACTAATCATTCTACTTGTATCAAACACGAGTGAATTTAATTTTTCAAATTCTTCTTTAGTGATATATTCTAAATCGAAAGCAACATACAATTGTGCTCTTACCTCGCCTGCTGAACCTTTTGAAATTGATAAAAACTGTCTAAATTCTTTACTTCCATTTCTTTCAAACCCTTCTGCAATATTTGAAAAAATAGAAACACTTGCTCTTCTGATTTGGTCTCTCAATCCATAATCTTTACTAAATGCTCCACTATTAGAAACTTTGTATATCTCCTTAGTTAATTCACGTGCTTTTTGCCAAGTCTTGAATATCTTCGAAAGAATTAATTTTTGCCAAAATATTTTTTAGCTATTCTTTTCTTTTATTTAGAACATTCCAACTTTGGACTTTCCAACTTATTTCAACATTTTAATTGCTTTTTTCAAGCCTTCAATAAAAATATCAATCTCTTCTTTAGTATTATAGAAAGCAAACGAAGCTCTTATTGCTCCTGGTATTCCATAAAAATTCATCAGAGGCTGCGTGCAATGATGTCCTGTGCGAACCGCTATTCCCAATTGATCTAGAATTGTTCCAACATCAAAAGGATGTAATCCATCAACAACAAATGAAAGCACACTTGCTTTTTCTTTTGCAGTACCGATAATTTTTACGCCTTCAATTTTTAAAAGCGCTTCTGTTGCATACACTAATAATTCGTGTTCGTATGCAGCAATATTTTTTACTCCAATATCATTTATATAATCAATTGCCGCTGCAAGTCCAATTCCGCCTTCAATGTGTGGCGTTCCTGCTTCAAATTTTAATGGTAGATCGGCATATTCTGTTTTTTCAAACGTAACAGTTTTTATTGTTCCTCCGCCTACTTGATAAGGTGGCAATTCATTCAACCATTTTTCTTTTCCGTAAAGAATTCCAACTCCCGTCGGACCAAAAACTTTGTGAGCACTGAACACATAAAAATCAGCACTCAATAATTGTACATCAATACTTGTATGTGGAATAGCTTGTGCACCATCCACCAGCACAGGAATGTTTTTTACATGTGCCAACGCAATTAATTCTTCAACATTATTAATTGTTCCAAGTGTGTTTGAAATATGTGTAATCGCGACAATTTTAGTTTTATCAGTCAACAATCGTTTGTATTCCGAAATAATTAATTCTCCGTTTTCATTGATTGGAATTATTTTCAGAATTGCACCTTTCTCTTCACATACCTGTTGCCAAGGCAAAATGTTAGAATGATGTTCCATTGTAGAAATCAAAACTTCATCTCCTTTGGAAATAAATTTTTTCCCAAACGAACTTGCAACTAAATTTATAGAGTCGCTTGTTCCTCTTGTAAAAATAATTTCGTGTGCGTATTTTGCATTCAAATGTTTTTGAATAGTAGCACGAGCATTTTCGTAAGCAACTGTAATTTCCTGACTTAAAGTATGAACTCCGCGATGAATATTTGCGTTTTGATTTCTGTAATAATTATCAATTGCATCAATCACCGATTTCGGTTTTTGAGTAGTAGCTCCATTGTCAAAATAAATAAGCGATTTACCGTTTACTTTGCGAGAAAGTATGGGAAAATCTGCCCGTATTTTATTTATGTCAATACTCATTTTAGATATGGCTTTTAACTCTGTCATTTTATCGATTGTAAAGTTAAGAATAATTCTAAATAGCGGGTCTTTTGCCCTAAAATAATGTATTTTAAAGGGTTATTATAGTATGATTTTTGTTAGAAATGGCAATCATTTTTAGAAGAAATGCCCTCATTATTATTGCTTTGTTAATTGTAAGCAGTATCAAAGTCCTTCTCCTTTTTCTAGGAGAAGGACTTAGGATGAGGTATTTCCTTACTTTTACTTCGTGAAAACAGCCATTTATTTGGATTACAATGCTACAACACCTGTCGATAAAGGAGTGTTAGACGCAATGTTGCCTTATTTTAGCGAAAAGTTCGGGAATGCTTCCAGTCGCACCCATTCTTTTGGCTGGATTGCAGAAGATGCTGTTAAAATTGCTCGCCAGCAAGTTGCCGACTTAATTAATTGTTTGGAGCAGGAAGTGGTTTTTACTTCTGGTTCAACCGAGGGAATTAATCTGGCAATAAAAGGTGTTTGGGAAAATTATCAATCCAAAGGCAAACATATTATTACTGTTAAAACAGAACACAAAGCTGTTTTAGATACTTGCAAAGCACTCGAAAAAAAAGGTGCAACAATTACTTATTTGAATGTTGATAGAGAAGGAGTAATTGATTTGCAAGAATTAAAAAATGCATTAACTCCTCAAACCATTCTTGTGGCAATCATGTATGCGAATAATGAAACAGGAGTGATTCAGCCCATTAAAGAAATTGCAAATGTTGTACACACTAATAATAGTATGTTGTTTTGTGATGCAACACAAGTTGTTGGAAAGATAAATATTGATGTAGAAGATGAACACATTGATATCATGTGTCTCAGTGCTCATAAATTTTACGGACCGAAAGGAATTGGAGCATTGTATATCCGTAGAAAAGATCCGCGCGTAACTTTGTTTCCACAGATAGATGGGGGAGGACACGAAAGAGGTTTACGCTCCGGAACATTAAATGTAACTGGAATTGTTGGTCTGGGAAAAGCATGTGAAATTGCAAAATTGGATATGTGGGACGATTCAGCACGCATCTCAAAATTAAGAACACGTTTAGAACAATTGCTTTGTGAACTCCCGAATACCTTTATTAATGGAAGCACAAAAAACCGACTCTTTAATACAACAAATATTTGTTTTCAAGGAAAGCGCTCCGAAACAATGATTAAAAAAATTCCAAATATTGCAGTTGCCATGGGCTCTGCTTGTACTTCTGCTGTTGCTGAACCATCTCACGTTTTAAAAGCAATGGGTTTGAGTGATGAGGACTCATATTGCTCCATTCGTTTTAGTTTAGGAAAATATACGACAGAAGCGGAAATTAAGGAAGTAATAGAAAAAATAAAAGCTGTAGCTAATATTTGAGACAAATAATATGCAAGAATATTTTTACATATGCTATAGGTGCAGGTGCTTGTAGAGTTAACAATGGAAAGGGCGACATTCTTGTTCCTGCCACTAAAATCAAAAAAGTAAGCACAGATGAAATTCTGGATTTAATTGAAGCTCAGGATTTATATTAACACAATTACTTTTTTTTCCTTTTTTTTCATTTCCCCAATGGGTTGAGCAAATGCTGACATCCCTTCTATTTGAAGTAAATCTTCAAACTCATTTTTGTGATTTGGATTTATAGTAACAAGCAACCCTCCGTTTGTTTGTGGATCGCACAAGGTTAACAGCGAGTCTCCGGTTATTCCCGAAACTTTTGGATCATAGCTGCTCCAGTTTCTAAAACTATTATCGGGGACACACATTTGTGAGGTGTAGAAATTCAAATCATCAATTAAAGGAACTTTCGAATAATCAATTTCTGCTGTAACATTAGCCCCTTCAGCCATTTCAATTAAATGCCCAAGCAATCCAAATCCTGTTACATCGGTCATTGCTGTTACATAATTTAGTTTGCCAATTTTTTCTCCTAATTTATTTAGTTGCATCATTTGTTCTGCAGCAATTCCTTTGTGTTCTACTTTTAATAATCCCTTTTTTTCTGCAGTTGTCAAAATCCCGACACCAATCTTTTTTGTGAGATAAATCAAATCACCTTCTTTAGCAGTATTGTTTTGTTTTAAATTTGTCAAATTAATAATTCCCGTTACTGCTAATCCAAAAATTGGTTCTAAGCTATCAATGCTGTGTCCACCTGCGAGCGTAATTCCTGCTTCGGCACAAATCATTCTCGCTCCGTCAATAACCTTTTGAGCAAGTTCAGGTGAAAGTTTATTAATTGGCCAACCTAAAATAGCTATTGCCAAAAGTGGTTTCCCGCCCATTGCGTAAACATCACTTATTGCATTGGCAGAAGCAATTTTCCCGAAATCTGTTGCATCATCCACAATAGGCATAAAAAAATCAGTAGTGCTGATAATTGCCTGTCCGTTTCCGATATCATAAACCGCTGCATCATCTTTGGAACTATTTCCAACTATTAAATTCTTATCAGCAGGAGCAATAAAATTCGATTTTAAAATTTCTTCTAAAACATGAGGAGCAATTTTACAACCGCATCCCGCGCCATGCGAGTATTGTGTTAATTTAATTTCTTCCATATTGTTTACTGCAGAGGTCGCTGAGAAGGCGAGTGGTCCGCTGAGTTTTATTTTAACTTTATTTTAATATTTATACAATTTTATTTTTCTTTTTCTCTGCGGATTCTTTGCTCTCTCTGCGGTTAAATTTTCTTAATCGAAGTTGCAATCATTTCTGGATCTAAGTTGTGAAATTTATAATGAATGACTTTCTCTTTTTCTCTTTTTTCTTCTCCGTGCTGGTAGGTTTTGTCATAATACACCAAACAGATTTCGAATGCTGTTTTGTAATCTCCTTCTTCAATAGCTTCTACAGCGTGTTTCACATGTTGTCCGCCTAGTTTTTTCCCAATACGCTCCGTTGCAGTAATTAATTCTTCTTTTGAAAACTTTCCATATTCACGTACTAAATAATTTATTCTTTCTTCTAATGGAAGGTCAATTGAAATTACAGTAGCTTTTTTCATTTGTTCCCATAAACCATTAGGAAGACTGTTTTTTCCAATTAGTCTGCTTTCATTTTCAATCCAGCATTTTTTTTCGGGATTAATTTTAGAAAACTCAAAAGAAAGTTCATTTTCAAATTGTTCTTGTGAATTTTGTTCTTCTTCTCCTAAAGAACCAAAAGAAGAGCCTTTGTGGTGAGCCAGCTTTTCTAGATCGATGATTTGTTCGTTTTGTTTTTCAAGTTCATGAAGGATTAATGTTTTTCCTGTTCCTGTTTTTCCCCCAAGAATCACAATATTTTTTTGTTCATTAAAACTATCTAAAACATATTTTCGATAACTTTTATATCCGCTTTTGAGAGTCAAACATTTAAAACCATAAGTTTCTAAAAACCAAGCCATGCTTGAGCTGCGCATTCCGCCTCTCCAACAATGAACCAAAAATGTTTCGCTCTTATTTAACTTAATTGCATCTTGAACAAACTGATGCAATTTCGGTCCGACAATTTCCAAACCTTTCAAAACAGCAGGTTGCTTTCCTTCTTTTTTATAAAGTGTTCCAATAATTACACGTTCTTCATTTGTGAAAATAGGAAGATTCAATGCGCCAACAATGTGCCCTTGAGCAAATTCAGCTGGAGTACGAACATCCAGTATCGGATGTATTTCCGAAAGTTTTAAGAATTGATTTATATCTATAGGTGTCGGCAAATTATTTTACCTCTTGCATCAATTTACGGACTAATGGTGAAATAGCTATCAATACAATTCCTGCAACTAATGCATAAATAGCAAGTTGTTGATATCCGTCAGTATATAATTGTAATTTAGTAACTAAGGTTGCGTTTTCATCCGGACTCGACATTCCCGCTCCTAATAAACCTGCAGCATATTGTCCGTATGCACTTGCCAAAAACCAAAAGCCCATCATCATTCCTGCTAATCGTTTTGGTGAAAGTTTTGTCATGATAGATAATCCGATAGGCGATAAAGCCAATTCACCAAATGTAATTACTAAGTAAGCAAGAGTGAATGCATTTAACGAAGTCTTTCCATTTTCATCAGAAAAGAATCTTGTATAATAGAAAAGATAGAATGCGGCCGCTAAAAATAAAAATCCGATTCCGAATTTTATAACTGTGTTTGGCTCAATTTTCTTTTTCGCCATTGCTAACCAAATTAATCCAAGTATAGGACTGAAAATAATGACAAATAAAGAGTTAGAAGTATTATTTACTATGTTAGGATTGATTTCAAAAGACAATAAATTATGGTGCAAATTATCTTGTGCGAAAAGTGCTAATGAGCCACCGCTTTGTTCGAAGAATGCCCAAAAGATTATTGAGAACAAAATGAAAATAAATGCAGCAATTAATTTCTTTTGAGCTTTTGGATCACCTTCTTTTATTGTTTCATAAATGAAATACAAGACTGCTAATGGTCCGATTGAATACATAAAGTAGTCTGTATAATCGGTGTTTTTGATCATAATAAAGATTAATGGAATGCTCAATAATGCTCCAACGTAAACGATTATTTCTTTCGTCAATCGCTTGTTGGCAGGCAAATTTAATAAGGGTGAATTTCCGATCGGACCCAATGATTTTCTTGTCAATAAAAAAGTGATCAGTCCCAATACCATTACAATGGCTGCAGAAAGGAATGCATAACTCCAGCCATAATCTTTACTTGTTCCTAAGTAAACACAAACAGCTCCACCAAGCAAAGCCCCAATATTAATTCCCGAATAAAATAATCCGAATCCTGCATCTCTTCTTGGGTCACCTTCTTTGTATAATTCACCAACCATTGAGGAAATGTTTGGTTTAAAAAAGCCTGTCCCAATAATTGAAAGTGTAATTCCTAAATAGAAAAACTCTTGCGGAGAAACAGCGATTATTATATTTCCTGCAATCATCACCAATCCCCCAAACAAAAGCGACTTTTTAAATCCTAAAAATTTATCAGCAAAAATGCCGCCTATGAAAGTGAAGGCATAAACAAAAGCTTGAATGGCTCCGTATTTTAAGTTCGCATCTTTATCAGACAATGATAATCCTAAAATTTGATCGGCCATAAAAATGGTCAATACACCACGCATACCATAGAAACAAAAACGTTCCCACATTTCTACCAAAAACAAATACCATAATTGTTTCGGATATTTTCCTTTAAAATTCTGAATGTCTTCTAAGGTCAGTTCTTTTTCCATGTTGTATTATTTTTATGAAAGATAGTATTTTTAATTTACAATCAATTTTTGAAAACAGTGGTACCTTGTGTTCGACTACGCTCAGACTGACGGTGCGAGCGTCACACTGAGCGTAGTCGAAGTGCAGCATATTTACTTCGATTCAACCTTTACTTCCTTCGCAATCCCAATCGCTCTCTCTTTTACTTTATTCACATCACTACCTACTTTATCATATGTTAATGCAACGGCCATTCTTCTGTACGGACGAGTTACTGGTTTTCCAAAAATGCGAATATCACTTTGTGAATGATTCATTGCTTTGTCTAATCCAGTATATGTTGCATTCTTCCCTTCTTTATCTGCTAAAATTACTGCACTTGCACCAACTCTTTCTAAAGTGATCTCAGAAATTGGTAATCCTAAAATCGCACGGGCGTGCAATTCGAATTCTGAAAAATTTTGTGTTCCTGCTAATGTTACCATGCCTGTATCGTGCGGACGAGGAGATAATTCTGAAAAATAAACACCATCATCAGCAAGAAAAAATTCTACGCCCCATAATCCCGAACCTGTTAATGCTTTTGTAACTTGTTCAGCCATGTGTTGTGCTTCTTTTAAATGTGCTGCACTTATTTCTGCAGGTTGCCAGCTTTCCTGATAATCGCCTCGCTCTTGTCGGTGACCGATAGGTGGACAAAACAATGTCTTTCCATTTTTTTGAGTAACTGTCAACAAAGTAATTTCAGAATTAAATTTTACAAAAGCTTCTGCAATAACTTCGCTGTAGTCGCCACGTTTTCCTGCTTGTGCATAATCCCAAGCTTTTTGAATATCACTTTCTGTTTTAATAACGCTTTGTCCTTTTCCCGATGAACTCATTAGTGGTTTTACTACACAAGGAATTCCAACTGTTTTTACAGCTGCTTCTAATTCTTCAAAACTATTAGCATATTCATACTTGGCCGTTTTTAATTTTAATTCTTTAGAAGCTAAATCGCGAATTGCTTTTCTATTCATAGTAAAGTTGGCTGCTTTTGCACTTGGCACAACTGTTATTCCTTGTTTTTCATAATCGTAAAAACGTTCGGTGCGAATGGCTTCAATTTCAGGAACAATCAAATCGGGTTTGTGTTTGGCTACTATTCTGTCAAGTTCAGTTCCATCCAACATATTAATGACTTCGCGTTCATCTGCTACTTGTTGAGCTGGCGCATCGTTATAGGAGTCAACAGCAATTACATGTTGTCCAATTCGCTTTAATGCAATCACTAATTCTTTCCCCAGTTCGCCTGAGCCTAAGAGCATTATTTTCTTCATTTTTAATCTTTTTAAAACTATCGCAATTTAAAGGAAATTTTCTATATTTTTGTTCTGAAACGATAAACAATTATCTGACATCTCAATTCTCAAATCTCTTATCTATATACTATGTACGGAAATTTCAAAGAACATCTTCAGGCAGAATTAAAAAACATTGAAGAATCTGGATTGTTCAAGCGCGAACGAGTGATTACTTCGGAGCAAGGGGCTGTTGTAAAAGTTAATGGCAAAGATGTTATCATTTTTTGTGCAAATAATTATTTAGGATTATCCTCTCATCCAAAAGTGGTTGAAGCCGCTCACAAAACATTGGATCGTCATGGATATGGAATGAGCAGTGTTCGTTTTATTTGCGGTACACAAGACATTCACAAAGAACTAGAACAAAAACTATCAAAATTTGTGGGTCAGGAAGACACTATTTTGTATGCTGCATGTTTTGACGCGAACGGTGGAGTCTTTGAACCACTGATGGGTGAAGAAGATGCAATTATTTCAGATGAACTAAATCATGCATCTATTATTGATGGTGTTCGTCTATGTAAAGCAGAACGCTATCGTTATAAGAACTGTGACATGGCAGATTTGGAAGAGCAATTGAAAGCTGCACAAAAAAATCGCTTTCGTTTAATCGTTACTGATGGAGTTTTTTCGATGGATGGATTTGTTGCTCCTTTAGATAAAATTTGTGATTTGGCCGATAAGTATAATGCAATGGTAATGGTGGATGAAAGTCATGCAAGTGGTTTTATTGGAAAAACTGGAAGAGGAACTATTGAATTAAAAAATGTAATGCACCGTGTGGATATAGTTACTGGAACATTAGGAAAAGCATTGGGTGGTGCGATGGGTGGATTTACTTCTGGAAAAAAAGAAGTGATTGAAATGTTGCGTCAACGCTCCCGTCCATATTTATTCAGCAACTCATTGGCTCCGCACATTGTTGGTGCTTCTATTGCTGTATTGGATATGTTAAAGGAAACAACATCCTTGCGCGATAAATTAGAAGAGAACGTAAATTATTTCAAACAAGGAATTAAAAAAGTAGGATTAGAAATTAAGGAAGGAGATTCAGCAATTGTTCCAGTTATGTTATACGATGCAAAATTAGCTCAAACTTTTGCAGCAAAATTACTCGATGAAGGTATTTATGTGATTGGATTTTTCTATCCCGTTGTTCCAAAAGATAAAGCACGTATCCGCGTTCAGCTTTCTGCTGCTCACGAAAAAGAACATTTGGATAAAGCTCTGGCTGCTTTCGAAAAAGTTGGCAAAGAGTTGGGTGTGATTAAGTAAGAGTTAGAGAATTTTTAATTCTACTCCTCTATCCCAATATGCATCAAAGCGTCACCTTGATTCACGACTGGTTGATTATTGATTCCAACAATATAACCATCTGCAGGAGAAATTAAATTTTCATCATGCTCTCCATAAGGATCACAGATTCTGCCAACCAGCTCTCCTTTTCGAATATGAGAACCATTTGTTTTGGAAGTATGAAACAATCCAGAAGACTTTGCTCTTACCCAAGTAGACTTGTGTAACAACACTGTTGGATTATTTGGAACATCTGTCTTTAACATTTTTAAGTGTTTCATCAAACGGATGCAGCCATTCATTCCTTCATTGATAGAAAGATAATCGAAGCGTGAAGATTCACCGCCTTCAAAAACCAAAATGGATTTGCCTTTTTTTGATGCTTCTTTTCGTAGAGTGTTATCACGGAAAGGAGAATTTATAATAAGTGCCGGAGAGAATTTTTTTCCTAAATCTAAATTCACTTTATTGTTGAACACGCAACGCAACTGAGGATAGTTGCTGATCTTAGCTCCGCCTGTATGAAAGTCGATACCGAAATCAATTTGCGGAATAATTTCATTCATTAAATCGTAAGCAATTCGTCCGCCCAATGAACCATTTTTTGTTCCAGGGAAACAACGATTCAAATCTCTGCCATCAGGTAAATCACGAGAGCCCGATAAAAAGGAAATCGTATTGATAACTGGAATAGCGATAATGGTTCCGCACAATGGTTTCTTCACATCATCACGTGTAATAAGTCTGCGTACGATTTCAATTCCGTTAATTTCATCACCATGCATTCCGGCAAGAGTTAATAAAACAGGCCCAGGATTTTTAGAACGAAAAACATAGACGGGAATTTCAATAACTGTTTTAGTTGGTAGTTGGTACCAATTCAAACTCACCTGAGCATTCTGCCCTGGCTTGATATCCATGCCGTTGATGTGGATGTTTTTGTTGGTGTAGCTCATGTTTAAAATTTTAATCCTATTCCGAACGAAAATTCAGGAGATGAAAAGTATGTTTTCTTTAAAGTGTAATCCGAATCGCTTGATGTATAATAAGGAGGATAGCTTGGAAAATAAGATCCAGAATATGTTGTAGTTGTTTCTGTTGAATACGAAGCTCCAGTAGACGCATATAAAATTCCAGTAGAAACTTCCGAAAAAATAAAAAATCTATTAAATGAATATCGAAGATTTAAAAAGCTGTTGAGTCCAGTAATGTAGCCACCAATTATATTTGTTTCTGTTTCGCTTATATATTGTAGTTCTCTAACTCCTGAAGCATTTGTTCTGTAATTTTCTTCTGTGCTAGTATATTTATAGTTACCAATGATAAATAGTGGCACTTGTAATCCAACAATAAAGTCTAATTTTTTATTATTAATAGCATAACCAAGCGAAGGGTTTATATTGTAAATGGATTGAGCTCCTTTTGCTTCAATTTCAGATGTATAGTCAGAAGTACTATATTTATTAATGATTGATTGATAACCTAGTTTTACTCCACTAACAATTTTTTTACTATTTACATATGAAAAGGAGAGGTTGTATTTTATTTCTGTGTGTTTACTAGTTGGAGTATTAAAAAGAAAGTTTAAAAACTCTGTATCTTGACGATAAAAATTATGGATAGAATGATCTACTTGTCCATTATTACTAACCGAAAAAGAAAGGGATTTTTTCCTTGATTTTGCACTATCAGTTTGTCCAATAGAGATATTAGAAATAAGTAGTGTTAAAAATAAAAAAACTGAAATTGATTTATGGTTCATGATTAAACTCATTCCGTTCTACAAACTCAATAATTTTCGAAGCAATATCAACTCCTGTTGCGCCTTCAATTCCTTCTAATCCTGGAGAAGAGTTTACTTCCATTACTAATGGTCCGCGTGATGATTGAAGCATATCAACACCAGCAATAGATAATCCTAATTTTTTTGCGGCTTTGATTGCTGTTTCTCTTTCTTCTTTTGTAAGTTCAATAACATTGGCGCTTCCACCTCGATGTAAATTACTTCTGAATTCCCCTGGTAAACCTTGGCGTTTCATTGCGCCTACAATTTTCCCATCTACAATAAATGCACGAATATCTGCGCCACCTGCTTCTTTAATAAATTCTTGTACAAGTATATTTGCTTTTAAAGCAAGAAAAGATTCAATAACCGATTTTGCAGACTTATGTGTCTCAGCTAAAATTACTCCTATGCCCTGAGTCCCTTCTAATAATTTTATTACCACTGGAGCGCCACCAACTTGTTCTAATACATTTTCAATATTTTTTGGTATGGAAGCAAATGCTGTTTTTGGCATTCCTAATCCTGCTTTTGCTAATAATTGCAAACTGCGTAATTTATCACGTGAACGAACCAGTGCTTGTGATTCTACAGAAGAAAAAACTTTCATCTGTTCGAACTGACGAACAACGGCAGCACCATAAAAAGTAACAGATGTTCCAATACGTGGAATGATAGCATCAATTCCAACAACTTCTTTTCCACCATAAAAAATATGTGGATTTCCTTTTTCAATCACCAATACACATTTCAAATGGTCAAGTACAACCACTTCGTGTCCGCGTTGTTCCGCAGCCTCCACCAATCTACGAGTAGAGTATAGTTTCGGTCCGCGTGATAAAATTGCTATTTTCATTTATAATTTATTTTTTAATCTCAGTAACATTAAACAACAAACCAACATCCACCATAAACTTATTCTTTATCAACTTTCTTCCAATCAAAACAGGATAACGCATCGTTCCTCTGTCGGTTAACGAAATTACTGATTTTATGCGTTTTTTCCCAATTCTGATAATCGTTTTTATGATGTAACGTTTTTCAGATTCTCCAAATGAATTCTTGATTTCTTTTTGAGAATACGTTGTGAATTTTTGTTCTTTTTCAGTATAATCAGGATGAGAAGGATCTAATAATTTGAAATACAAAACTCCGTTCTCTTCTCTTATATCATGGCAATGCAAAGCTGTTGTATATGCACCCGTATCTATTTTTGCGGTAATGCCATACAATCCCAGTTCTGGGAAATCAATACTTTCTCTTCTGCCTATTGTTGGTTTCTCTTTGTTCATGTCTTGAATACATCTGCAAGATAAAAATATTTAATCAAAGATTTAATACTAATTTTAAGGCAGTTTTAAAGCTCATGAGTAAAAAAGTAGATTATATAATAGTCGGACAAGGTTTAGCGGGAAGCATCCTGGCATTAACCCTTTTGAAAAGTGGGAAATCTGTTATTGTAATAGATAATGCCAACCCGAATACAGCTTCAAAAGTTGCTGCCGGTTTGTACAATCCTGTAGTTTTTAAACGACTTGTTAAAAGTTGGTTGGCCGATGATTTACTTCCTTATATGGATACCTTCTATCCTGAAATGGAAAATTTATTGCAGTCAGAATTCTATTTTTCGAAACGCATTTTAAAACCATTTGCTGAAGAACAAGAAAAAACACTTTGGCTGAAAAAAACAGAAGAAGGAATTGGAAAATATTTGAACGAAGCCATTTATTATGAAGATCTGAATGGCATTGTATACAATCCTTTGGGGATATCGGAAGTGATGCATGCTGGGAATTTGGATACTGTACAATTTCTGACTTCTTGTAAAAAATATTTCACAAAAAGTAATCTTTTTATTGAAGAAGTTTTTGATTATTCTCAAATTTCGATGAGTGAAAATTCGGTTAGTTATAAAGACATTTCTGCGACTAAAATTATTTTCTGTGAAGGCTATAAAGCAACCGAAAATCCATTTTTTAAATGGTTGCCTTTTAAACTTACAAAAGGAGAAACGCTAACGATAAAATTGACGCACGATCATTCCATCCCGTTTAAAATTGTGCTCAACAAGGCCGTTTTTATTCTACCCATCGGTAACGATTTATATAAAGTAGGAGCAACCTACGAGTGGAACGATTTATCCGAAAACACAACAGAAAAGGGGAAGTTGGAGCTATTAGATAAGCTACAAAAAGTCTTAAAAGTGCCCTTCGAAATCGTTAAGCACCAAGCAGGTATTCGCCCAACGGTAAACGACCGCAGACCATTGATTGGTCTGCACCCCGAGCATCCTCAATTGGCTGTCTTTAATGGAATGGGAACCAAGTGTGTGATGTTGGCGCCATTCTTTGCCAACCAGCTAACTTATTTTCTAGAAAGCCACACCCCCCTTGATAAAGAAGTGGATATTGCCCGTTTCAAATAAAAATCATTTTTCCTTATGGAATTTTGATTTAACTTGCATCTAATGGTGGAACCATTAAAAATTTAACTACAAGAGATATGAAATTGAGGAAGATTATTCTAGTCGCTATCGCAGCTATAGCAAGTGTTGCAGGTGCTTTAACCGTAACCGCCTACCAAACAAACAGTCAAAAAACCGTATTGATTTTCCCTAAAGGAAGCACGTACGTCAAAGAGTGGCAAAAAGTAGATTCGTTGGCTAATAAAGGGTTAAATAAGTCGGCTTTGGATGTTGTAAATGGCATTTACAACAAGGCAAAATCCGAAAACAATGCTCCTCAATATGTAAAAGCAATCATTCACCGGATGAAGTTTGAGCAGTATATGGAAGAATACTCCTTAATTAAGGCACTCAACAAATTAACCGAAGAAGCAAAAGAAGCAAAATATCCTGTAAAACCAATTTTACAGTCGATGATTGCCGAAAGTTACTGGCAATATTATCAGCAAAATCGCTATCGTTTTTACAATCGTACTGCAACAGTTAATTTTGATAATGAAGACATCACTACTTGGGATTTAAAAACCATTTTCACGAAGGTGATTGAAAATTACCAAGCATCACTTGAAAGCACCGATAGTTTAAAACGTACTCCCTTAAATATCTACGATGAGATTTTGGTCACACAATCCAACTCTCGCAAATTCCGTCCTACACTTTATGATTTTCTTGCTCATCGTGCGGTTGACTATTACTCGAACGAAGAACCAGACATTACTCGCCCAACATATAAGTTTGAAATCAATTCAGAAAGCTATTTCTGGAATTTTAATGAATTTGCAAAAGTCGGAATCACATCTAAAGATTCACTTTCATCAAAGTTTTATGCAATTAAAATCTTGCAAGACTTAACTGCTTTCCATTCGAATGATACAGATCCAAAAGCTTTGATAGACGTTGATTTAAAGAGATTGAAATTTGTAAAAAGAAATTCCACTTCTGAAATTAAAGACAGTCTTTACTTTTCAGCACTACAAAATTTAGAAGCGAAGTTTAGTGCTGACCCAGCTTCTGCGGATGTAAGTTATGAAATCGCACAAGTGTATTTCGAAAAAGGAAACAAATACAATGCACTTCAGTCAGATGAAAATAAATGGTTGAAAAAACAAGCATTGGAATT
>CAMCUO010000019.1 GCA_945879015.1 Chitinophaga pinensis
TACAAAGTGTTTCAAAGTTGGTTATTATAAAATAATCCATTAACTCTGATGGAAATAGTTCTTGTAATAATTTGTGGTCGGTTGCTTCGATAACTTTTTTTTCAAAAGTATCGCTTTTTATCCTGCTCCCCAACTTTTATACCTGACCCCAAATCTCCGATAGAAAACACTTCGACTGCACCCAGTGTGACGGCAAAAGAAAGTGTAGTTACGGGCAGGTTATATTTACATAGAACAAAAAGCTAAGATGTTTGTTAAACAAATATTGAAGATGAAAATCAATAAAAAAAACTTGGAGATTCCGAAAAACCTTAAGAGTAGGAAAAATTAATAAATACAAAATAATGGAACACTTAAAAATTGCCAGCGACAATTACGTTGCTTTCACTTTCTTCATCGGAACGATGGCCATGATGGCAGCCTCTGTCTTCTTCTTTTTTGAACTTAGCAATACATCTCAAAAATGGAGAACTTCAGTGCTTGTATCGGGATTAATAACCTTCATTGCAGCAGTGCACTACTATTACATGAGAGGCTACAATCTTGAGACCGGAGAGTCTCCAACTTTTTTTCGTTATGTAGATTGGATTCTTACCGTGCCCCTTATGTGTGTTGAATTCTATCTCATTACCAAAAAAGCTGGAGCGAAAATATCATTATTATGGAAATTGATTTTTGCTTCCCTAGTAATGCTCATCACAGGTTATTTTGGAGAAACAATCGACAGAGGCAATAGTGTAATGTGGGGAATTATTTCTGGAGCGGCCTACTTCTATATTGCCTATTTAATTTGGTTTGGTGAAGTTGCAAAATTGTCGCAGACAGCAGGACCGCAAGTTGCCAAAGCAACAAGAGCTTTAGCATGGTTCGTATTGGTTGGCTGGGCGATTTATCCATTGGGATATATTTTAGGAACACCTGGAGGATTATTCGGAATTCAATTAGTTTCCGACCCAGCTGCTGCAGCTCATTCAATGGATATTGTTTACAACATTGCAGATGCGATCAATAAAATTGGTTTTGGCTTAGTAATTTATTCACTTTCAAGAGCTGAGGAATAATTAACCAGCCCATAACAGCAGCTCCTATGAAATTGCCGGTTCAGTGGTTAAATGAACATTTGTGCTCGTGTCAATTTCATTGGTGGCAGAGACTTTTCGTCTTCGAAATCGCCAACTTTTTCGAGATACAAAGCGTATAGGGACCAAAAATAGTTGTTAAAAACATTCAAAAGCATTATTGATATTGAGTTTGATTAAAGTCAATTGAAAGTCGTTTCAATTGACTTTTTTTGTTTTTTGAAAACAGCAAAAAAAGTCATGGTGGGCTGTAAAAGCAACAATGTTATTCGTTGCGGTAAAAAAGGGAAAGCAACGATTCCGAGGTAAAAATTGTGGATTGTTATTTACTTGGGATAATCCTGGAGTAAGAGATTCTAATACATTTCGATGTTTTAAAGAGTGGGTTGTTGGAAGACAAACATTATCGCAAATAAGAAAAACTTCAGGATATTCTGAACATAGTTTGAAGCGCTATTTTAATGAATAATTATGCGTTCCACCAGTATTAAGTGCAAAGCCATCAGAAAAAGTAAATTTACTAATCGATGGTACTTATTTTAGAAACGATATCTGTTTAATTATTTACAGAGATGACAATATTAAGTTCACTCAACTTTATAGAATAACCAATGGCGAGAAATATGCTGAAATTCGAGAGGACTTAGCCAACTTGCTTGAATTGGGTGTTAATATCGCAAGTATTACATGTGATGGACATAGAGCTTTGTTGAAAGCAGTAAAAAAGGAATGCAAACATGGAGTTGTTCAAAGATGCTTAGTTCATATTCAAAGAATTTGTCGAATATAGCTCTAGTCCAACCCACAGAGCCTTGCGGGATATGAACTAAAAAAAATAGTTGGTGTACTTCATAAAATTAAAAACCAAAATGATTGGGGGAATTGGATTGTCTCATTAATCAAAGAGCATGAAGATTATGCTTCTTTTTTCAATGAAAAAAGCTAGAACCTTCAGACCGGAAGATATTGGTATAAACATAAGATGGTAAGGAGGTCATTAACCACTATTTAAACCGCTTTGCCAAACATGTTTCACTATCTGAACAATGAATTAATCCCTAAAACAACAAATGGATTAGAATCCTTTTTCGGTCATTTAAAATCCCACTTAGTTGTTCATCGCGGCCTATCAATAAATCACAGAAAAAACTTTATAAAATGGTATCTGTTTTTTAGAAATCAGAAGTAAATTTTTTGAGTAATGGAACACAAGAATACAAATAAAAAGACCTCGATAATGTTCAATGTCTTTCATTCTCTGTGGCAGATTCTATTATAATTTGGTTGCTCTTCAGCAGAGCCAAAGCCCTCTTCAGATTTACGCCTGCAGTATACGCACTATTTTAAAAAAATCCACCAACTATTTTTGGCCTCATTACCTTTAAAACAGAATAAGGCTTTTTAATTAAAACAATTGGTTTGTCCTGATACTTGATACCAGGTACTTGCTACTTTATCTTATCAAGTATCTTCTTAATATTCGCTTTGATTTCTTTTCCAATAATTTTCTTCGCTTCTACAGGTGAATCGATGGATGTTTTCATAATTTCAATCTCATCATAATAATTAAATTTCTTATCCTTATTTGTATCAAATCGAACTTTCAGTAAAATATTTTTTGTTGGCATATCAATAAACCAATCTATTAATTGAGTATTATCAGGCGTAATTTTAAACATATTTCTACCTGCCAAATCAGACAAATAGACTGTTTCAGCATCGTCTGTATTTATGTATCCATCCATATTAGTATCATCTTCACGAATTCCTAAAAGAATAAAATAATATTTTTCTCCAACATATTCTTTATCGTAGTAAGGGAAATAAAACTGTGAAATGATTGCAGGCTTTTGTAATAACAAATGTGTTTCATCATTTTGTTTATTGTAAAAAATAATGTTGTTGCAATTACTAAAATCTAATGTATAGAAGTTATATTTATAACTTCTATAATTTCCAGTATAACTATCTGAATACTCATCACTCGATTTAGAACGCAAACCCTTGTCTTCTTTACCATCAAAGACTTTCATCCCAAGAGGAATTAATAAATAATCAGTGCTATCCAAATCCACATAATCGCCATACACCAATATTTGTTGATTTGTAGATTCATTTGTAGTAGTTGAATCAGTAGTTACCAATTGCAATCCATCTTTATTATCGGAGCGATTATTTTCAAACAATATCATTACTAAAAGAACCAAAACAGCTCCAACTATTCCACCAATTACAATTCCAAGAATTAATCTTTTTGAGTTCATTACACCGTCAGTTTCTTATAACGAACTCTTCTTGGTTCAACATTTCCTAAACGTTTTTTCTTATTCTCTTCGTACTCGGAATAACCTCCTTCGAAATAATAAACAGTAGAATCACCTTCAAAAGCCAAGATATGCGTACAAACTCTATCTAAGAACCAACGATCGTGAGAAATGATTACCGCACATCCTGCATAACTTTCTAAACCTTCTTCCAATGCTCGAAGTGTGTTTACATCCAAGTCGTTGGTTGGCTCATCCAATAATAATACGTTAGCTTCTTTTTTTAATGTCAATGCTAAATGCAAACGATTGCGTTCACCACCAGAAAGTATTCCGCATTTTTTCCCTTGATCGGAACCATTGAAGTTAAACTTGGAAACGTATGCTCTAGAGTTTAATGTTTGGCCACCTATCACAATATTTTCAGAACCACCTGTCAATACATCATAAATTGTTTTTTCTGGATCTATTTCAGTATGTGATTGATCAACATATGCAATTTTTACGGTTGAACCCACTTTAAATTCTCCATGATCGGGATTTTCTTCGCCCATAATCATACGAAACAACGTGGTTTTACCAGCACCATTCGGACCAATAATACCAACGATTCCAGCTGGAGGTAATTTAAAATTCAAATGTTCGTATAATAATTTATCTCCAAATGCTTTCGACACATCATTTGCTTCAATAACTTCGTTACCTAAACGCGGACCATTAGGAATAAACAATTCTAATTTTTCCTCAGTAGTTTTCGCATCTACTCCCAACATCTTTTCATAGTTCTGTAAACGCGCTTTCGATTTTGTTTGTCGCCCTTTCGCTCCTTGACGCACCCAATCCAACTCTCGCAATAAAGTTTTCTGACGCTTACTTTCTGTTTTTTCTTCTTGAGCTAAACGTTTTTGTTTTTGTTCTAACCAATCAGAATAGTTTCCTTTCCATGGAATGCCTTCGCCTCTATCCAATTCCAAAATCCATCCAGCAACGTTATCTAAGAAATATCTATCGTGAGTAATAGCGATAACAGTTCCTTTATAATTTTTTAAATGTTGCTCTAACCAATCAACTGATTCAGCATCCAAGTGGTTGGTAGGCTCATCCAATAATAAAATTTCGGGTTCTTGAATTAATAAACGGCACAAAGCCACTCGTCTGCGTTCACCACCTGATAAATTTTTAACTACCGCATCACTTTCTGGACAACGCAATGCTTCCATAGCTTGTTCCAAACGATTATCCAAATTCCATAAATCAAATTGATCAATCAAATCCTGCAATCTCGCTTGACGATTGATTAATTTATCCATGTCATCAGCCGACATTTCTTCTGCGAATTTATTATTTACTTCTTCGTATTCTTTTAAAATATTAACGTGTTCTACAGCACCTTCACGAACAATTTCGATAACTGTTTTTGAATCATCTAATTGAGGCTCCTGCTCCAACATTCCGATTTTATATCCTGGAGAAAAATGGATTTCACCTTGGTAGTTTTTTTCAACTCCAGCAATAATTTTCATCAAAGTAGATTTACCCGAACCGTTTAATCCGAGAATACCAATTTTTGCTCCGTAATAAAAAGATAAATAAATATCCTTTAAAATAGTTTTACCTGCAGGCAACGTGCGACTCACGTTTACCATCGAAAAAATAATTTGTCTGCCTTCTGACATGTTTGGAAATTATAAATTGTGAATTATAAATTATAAATTTATGGAGTGTAAATATCGTAATTTTTTGGGAGAAAATAAGGGTTATTTTAGAGACCATTTTACTAGGAAAATCATCATTTTAATCGTCATCCCGTGCCACGAAATTGGATCTCATCAATGTTAGCAGACACGAAAGAGGCTCTAGTCTTTCATATTCCTGTACTTTTTCAATCTCTGCTCTATAATCTCAATCCCTTTATCAAAACCAATAGTCCAGCTTTTCTCAGATTCCTTGACAAATCTTACAAATTCTTTTTTAGTCATTGGTTTTCCAGCAACAGCATGATTTCTTTTATCTGGTATTTTCATATTAATTCAGTTAAGAAATTTATTTCCTAGATAAATACAAAGGCTGTTTTTCATTATACTTTCTTAGATAAATGAAGATGGAATCTCCTTTTTGACGCTTTTTGAGCTTCATAAATTGAGCATAAAGTTCAGCATCATTTTTGAGTAATGCCTCCATGTTTTTTGCGTTAAAATCAAACACTTTGTTGGTTTGAGTATCAAAAACAAACTGTCGCAACTCTGTAAATGATGGCTCAATGGCATACATATCTCCCATAGGTTCATTACGTAAAGGTGCTTGAACAACAATAGTCGAGAACAAACTCAGTGTTCCAATGATATTTACTCTATTAAACTCGTTATTAAAATTGATAAAAACAGTACGATTCTGATAAAAACCCCAAATTGTACTAGTTTCAATTTTTTGCTCAACTCCTGCTGAATCTTCATAAGCAATCGTTTTTTGTTCTGTCACTTGAGTCAAAAAATCGATTTGATCTTTAGGCAATACAGAAATAATTGAAGATTTAAGAATTGCAGCATTTGCCTTAAATTTCTCGCTCGTTAAAAACAAGCCTTCCTTAAACTCATAGTCGCGAGAGTATGCAACAGTATTCGTTTGAGCTGCACCAAGCAATGAAATAAATAGGAATATATAGACTACAACTTGTTGCATTAGAATTAGTTTTTTTGCCCTAATAATCGTAAATTTCGTAAATATTTTTTATAAAATGAAAAAAACATACTCCATCCTTTTCATATTATTGATTTTTTCAATCAATATTCTTGCACAGAGCAAAATGAATTTTTCTCTAGTACAAAAAATCAAAACTTCATCAACTGAAATAATTGATGTTTTTGTAAAAGGTGATATCAATACTATTGAGCAAATTACAGCTTCCGTTCAAGGAAAAGTAAAATACTCTTCTGGAAATATTGCAGCAATTAAAATTCCTGCTTCCGCACTTTCATCCTTTGTATCAAATAAAAACATTCAACGAATTGAAGCATATCCAACACACTTCAAACCAATGAATGACACTATGCTTTTTAATAACAATGTTGTTCCTGTTCATTCCGGAACAATTCCTTTAACGCAAGGATATAATGGAAACGGAATTGTGATGGGAATTATTGATACTGGTGTTGATTTTGCTCATCCCGATTTAAAAGATAGTTTGGGAAATACAAGAATAAAATATTTATGGGATCAACGACTTCCTATTGCTGCAAACACTCCTGTTTATGGCTACGGACAAGAATGGAATAATACCGAAATTGATGGAGGATTAGCTGCTACATCAACTGATATCGATTGGTACGGTCACGGAACGCATGTAGCAGGAATTGCTGCTGGAAATGGACTTTCAAGCGGAACATATAAAGGAGTTGCTTTTAAGTCGGATTTAGTTATTGTTGCTTTTGATTTTTACAGTGTAAACCCAACACTTATGACTGATGCTGTTGATTACATTTATACAAAAGCAAACAGCTTGGGAAAACCATGTGTTATAAATGCTAGTTTGGGCGACTATTATGGCTCTCACGATGGTTTAGATTTACAAGCTCAATTGATAAAAAACATGATTAATGCTCAACCAGGTAGATCGTTTGTTGCTTCTGCAGGTAACGCAGGTAATTTCCCTTTTCATTTAGGCTACACAGTTACTAGCGATACAAATTTTACATTATTTAATGGAAGCTCAAATTTATATTTTGCAATGTATTCCGATACCAGCGATTTTAAAAACGTTGAATTTGCTATTGGCGTTGACCAAATGAGTCCAACACATTCATTAAGAGGAATGACTTCTTTCTCAAATAGTGCTAGCCATTTAGGTGTTTTTATGGAAGACACAATTTATAATGGCGGAAATAGAATTGGAATTGTACAATCATACGGAGACACAGCCAATGGAGTTTACACAATGGAATTTAATATTATTCCTGATTCCACCACTTATGCTTGGCGATTAGCAACAACAGGAAGTGGTAATTTTGATGTCTGGAGTTTTGATTTAATTAATTCAGGACTCCCTTCTGCTGCAACAATGCCTGATAGTGTTTATTATAAACTTCCAGATTTAAATCAAACCATTGTTTCAAGCTTTCAATGTTTGGATAATGTGATTACAGTTGGAAATTATACAAACAGAAGAGGCCTGCTAAATTATAATAGTGTAATGTATGTTGATTCCACAAGAACACCGGGATTAATTCATGTAAGCTCCAGCGCAGGACCAACAAGAGATGGGAGAACAAAACCGGATGTTGCTGCACCAGGAGATTTTGTAATGTCATGTACACTTTTATCAATTCTTCCTGGAGATGCTGTTACTTATCCCGATTATTTTGATCCGGGTGGATTTCACACTCGAGGTGGTGGAACATCTGCTGCTAGTCCAGGTGTGGCTGGTATTGCTGCTTTGTATCTACAAAAGAATCCAACTGCAACTGCTATGGATGTAAAAAATGCAATAATTAATTGTACAACAGTAGATGGATTTACAGGAATTGTTCCGAACAATAAATATGGCTATGGAAAAGCAAATGCTTTTAATGCTTTAACAGGATGCGTTTTCACGGATGTCGCAGTAAATACAAACAGTAATACATTTTTAATTTATCCAAATCCAGCTTCTAGCGGAAGTGTTGTAACAATTGAAATTCCTTACTCAGCTAAAAATACAAAGACAGAAGTTTATATTTATAACTCTATCGGAAAAATAATTTCTCACGAACAAATTAGCACTTCATTTATTAAATTAAAGGAACTTTCTTCAGGAATTTATTTTTGCAAATTAGTTCAAGAAGGAATTATCATTGCTATAGAAAAAATGATAATTTTGTAGCATCATGCAAAACAAAATAAAAATTCTTGGAATAGTTGCAGTATCCTTAGGAGCACTTTCTGCAATTCTTTGTGTATTACCTTTCGGACTTTTTTTATCACTCCCTACTGGCTTCCTAGGGATGATTACTTCTACAATTTATGTTTATGTAGACACAAAACATCAAATCAATACAAAAAAAATTACTCCTGGAATAATTGGAATTCTCTTAAGTTCAATTCCTATTATATTGATATTGGTAATTATTATCATGAGTCGTTTTAAATAATTATTAATGGAATCTAAAACCAATACATTTAGTAATTATTTATCCTTAGTAAAATTTAGTCATACTATTTTCGCTCTGCCATTTGCTATTATTGGCTACTTTTTAGCGATTACATATACGGAAGCAAAATTTGATATAAAACTTTTTGCATTAGTTGTATTGTGTATGGTTTTCGCTCGAAGTGCAGCAATGGCATTCAATAGATACATTGATAGAAACATTGACGAACAAAATGCTCGCACTGCGATTAGAGAAATCCCTGCTGGAATAGTTAAACCAAAATCGGCATTGATTTTTGTAATTTCCAACTGTATTCTTTTTATTGGAACAACTTATTTTATTAATCCACTTTGTTTTTATTTATCACCTGTTGCTTTACTTGTTGTTTTGGGTTACAGCTTAACAAAACGTTTTACAGCATTGTGTCATTTGGTTTTAGGATTAGGCTTGTCACTCGCACCAATTGGTGCATACTTAGCCGTAACAGGAAAATTCGATTGGTTACCACTCTTCTTTTCCTTTGCAGTTTTATTTTGGGTAAGCGGATTTGATATTATTTATGCTTTGCAAGATGAAGAATTCGATCGTTCTAAAAATTTAAAATCCATTCCTGTATTATTAGGGAAAAAAGGAGCGCTGATGCTTTCTAACATTTTACATTTAATAAGTGTTGGATTTATTGTTTACGCTGGTATTTATGCAGAATTTAAATTATGGTATTGGGCAGGAGCAGTAATTTATTCTTTGCTTTTGTTTTACCAACACACACTTGTAAAACCGAATGATTTATCAAAAGTAAATCTTGCTTTCTTTACTACAAATGGCATTGCTAGTGTAGTGTTTGCGGTTTTTGTACTGCTTGACTTGTATGCATAAAATGTTAAAAAAATTAAAATCCCTTCCTTATAAAAAATTATTCAAATGGTCGTTTGTACTATTAACGATTCTTGTCCTATCAATTGTTATCAGTAATTATTGGATTATAAAAAGTACAAAGGCACAAATTTATTCTGAGACATCCTCGATTCCTCAAAATGATGTTGCCATACTTTTAGGTGCAAGTAAAAAATTGCGAAACGGAAGTGAAAATTTGTTTTTCAAATATCGCATTGAAGCTGCTACTCAATTATACAAATCCGGAAAAATTAAACACATTATAGTGAGTGGAGATAATTCCAAAAAAGAGTACGATGAAGCGACAGACATGAGAGAAGCGTTGGTTGCACAAGGCGTTCCAGACAGCTGCATTACTCAAGATTATGCTGGGTTCAGAACATTAGATTCTATGGTAAGATGTTTAAAAGTATTCGGACAAAATAAAATCACTGTTATTTCACAAAGATTTCATAATGAAAGAGCAATATTTATTGGAAATTTTTATGATATGGAAGTAGTAGCATTCAATGCAAAAGATGTTCCTGATGCTTTTTCTTTAAAAGTAAGAGTGAGAGAACATTTTGGAAAATTCAAAGCAGTATTGGATTTATATTTACTTCACAAACAACCGAAGTTTTTAGGAGAGAAAGTTGCGATTAAACTTTAGTCCGAACAATTTGTGGCTCTTATCTTTTCTAGCAACTCAGAATAAATTTCATCCGGGGTGTAACTGTACTTATGTCCAGCTTTTACAAATATGATATTCTTATACTTATCAAGTATATAAATAACAGGCCCAACTCCTAAGCTATAATGATAAAAAAGCAAATCAGCATTTGCTACAAACTCCACATTATTATCATAATTTAATGAATAATCAAGCACCTGTTTATCCTTGTCTTCAAAAATATTGACTACTGTCAAGCTATCCTTTAACAATGATTTTAACTTGCAGAATTGATGCAATCGCGCATTGCAGACATCTCCATAAGTTGTAGATGAAAAACTTACAATTGTAAAATCAGATTGAATTTTGTTAATGGATAAATCTGATCCACTTAAATTGAAGAAATTAAAATCTGGCATTCTACAACCAATAACCTTTTGAACATGAGGATTAGCATCTATATTTCGTATAGCCAACATTGTGTCAACATAGCGCCTTACATTATTTATTGTAAGCGTATCCTGAAAATGCACAGAATCACGAGGCACATTTTCAATCGATAGCTTTATTTCTTTTTTGGCATTGATGAAACATTCGGCATCGTATTGAGCGAATACATTAACCGCAATAGAAAGAAAGACGAATATGGAAATAGACTTAAGCATATTTTTACCACTAAGACACTAAGAACACAAAGACTTATTAAGATATTATTTAAAAAAAACTACGTGACCTAAGTGTCTTAGTGGTGAAAACCTATACGATTCTCTTCAACAACCTCAATCGATGGGAGTAATCTTTTTTCTCATTATTAAAAATCCCCTGATGATCAAAGCCATCTATTCGAACTTTACCTGAAGCGTGGATGATTTTATTATTGTCCATCACAATACCAACATGCACAATTTTACCTTCATCATTATCAAAAAAAGCTAAGTCGCCTGGTTCTGCTTCTTCTACGAAACTGAGTGTTTCTCCTTCTTCTGCTTGTTGGTATGCATCACGTTTTATTTTTACTCCATTAAGTTTATAAACCATTTGAGTGAAGCCAGAACAATCAATTCCAAACGGTGTTTTTCCTCCCCACAAATACGGAGTGTTCAAATACATCATAGCAGTATCAATAATTCCATTTTTCGAAAATGGCAAATGTCCGTTTACAAACGCACCATCATAAGTAAACGTAGAATTTTCTACAGCACATTCTCCATTATCAAAATTTGGAAGAGTGCTTCCTATGCAAATCGGAAAAAGTTGAGAAATTTTATTGTCGGTAACAATTTGAATAAGTTCGTTCACACAAAATATTTCGGTAGAACTTAAAATATCAAAGGTATGATGAGCAATCGGAAGAAATTGTTTTTTATCAATCCAACAATCATAATCGTCATAAGCAATTTTTATTCTACACCAAGAACCCTGCACTTCCAATATTTCGAAGTGGTCGCCAAATAGCAATTGAGTAACCATTTCGGAGCGATCCGAAGGTTCTTTTCTACAAGGGACGATACTTAGGTTTACTATTCCGAACATTTTTACCACTAAGACACTTAGGTCACTTAGTTTTTTTATTTTTTATTTACCCTATAAACTCTAATAACTAAAAGAAAAATATTTCTTAGTGGTCTTAGTGCCTTAGTGGTAAATCTCTCTATACATTCTCAATAACCAAAGCACTCGCTCCACCACCACCATTACAAATTCCGGCAGCACCATACTTTGCTTTATTTTGTTTTAATACATGAATTAAGGTAACTACAATTCTTGCTCCGGAACAACCCAATGGATGTCCCAATGAAACTGCTCCTCCATTCACGTTTACTTTACTTGCATCAAGTTTCATTTTTTGCATGTTCACAATTCCAACAGTTGAAAATGCTTCATTCAATTCGAAATAATTTATATCTCCTAAAGTTAAACCAGCTTTTGCAACTGCTTTTGGAACTGCTAAAGAAGGAGCTGTTGTAAACCACTCAGGTGCATGTTCTGCATCTGCTGCTCCACGAAGAATCGCGATTGGTTTTAATCCTAATTTTTCCGCTTTTTCTTTACTCATCAAAACAACTGCTGCTGCACCATCATTCATTGTAGAAGAATTTGCTGCAGTTGCAGTTCCATCTTTTGAAAATGCACCTTTTAACTCTGGAATCTTATCGAAACGAACATTTTTATATTCTTCATCCTCTTTCATGATGATTGAATCACCTTTGCGTTGAGGAATTTCAACTGGAACAATTTCGTCAATGAATTTGCCTGCTGCCCAAGCTGCTTGTGAACGTTTGTAAGATTCTATTGCAAATGCATCTTGCTCTTCGCGAGAAATATTACATTCTTTTGCACATAAATCTGCTGCATTTCCCATAGGATAATTATGGTAAACATCGGTCAAACCATCTTTAGCCAAACCATCAATCATGGTAACATTACCATATTTATTTCCCCAACGTAAATTTTCAGAATAAAATGGAACTTGACTCATATTTTCCATTCCGCCAGCAACGACAACATCCGCATCGCCCAACATAATACTTTGTGCACCAATCATGATGGCTTTCATTCCAGAAGCACAAACTTTATTGATGGTAGTACATTGAACAGTGTTTGACAATCCTGCAAAAATAGCTGCCTGACGAGCAGGTGCCTGACCTAAATTAGCCTGCAAAACGCTTCCCATATAGACTTCCTGAACTTCTTTTCCGTCAACTCCAGCCTTAGCCAGTGCTCCTTTTATTGCGATTGCTCCTAATTTAGTAGCCGACACGCCTGCTAATGCTCCGCCAAAACTTCCCAATGGTGTTCGAGCTGCAGAAATAATGTATACTTCTTTCATAATGAATTAGTGAATTATTGAATTAACGAATTGTTGAATTATAATAGGGCAAATTTAAGCATTATTCGTGCTTTTAACAAACGAAAAATGGAACACAAACGAGGCGGATAAAGCTGACTTACACTGACTTTAATAAAAATCTAAAAAAATCCGTTTTTTGCCCGCTTTATCCGCGTCATCTGTGTTAAATCTAGGATTGTGAATAAACCTGTGTACAAACTACCATCCTCTACCTTTCCAAAACACTCAAGTATTGACTATTTTCGTAGTACAATTATGAAAAATTTCATTTCTTTCATTCGTCACTCTCACCCTGAAATATATAAGGGCATACTTTTTTGTATCGCTGTTGCAGCTATTGTATTTATTTTTCCTAAACAAGGCAAGTTCAAATACGAGTTTCAAAACTTAAAAGGGAAACCATGGTTACACGAAGATTTAATTGCTCCCTTCGATTTTGCTATCAAAAAATCAGCGGATGAATTACGAAAAGAAAAATCAGATGTCATTGCAAATGCTAAACCCTATTTTAAATTTGACAACAATGTTGTTGCTGCAAAAAAAAATCAAATCAAATTTGAAATAGATAAAAGCTGGGACAATAAAAAAAATAAAGCTCTCAAAACTAAAACAATTGCTCTTGGAGAAAAAATTCTCGATTCCATTTATAGTAAAGGAATACTTGAACCCAATGCAACTATTGACACAAAATCTTCTGACTTCTCAATTTATGTTCTCGACAACAATATTGCGGAAGAACATGAATTAAATGATTTCTACACTATCACATCAGCTTACGAATATCAACAAGAAAAATTATCCAAACAAACTGGAGTAGATACCAAATACCTCTTGCCCATTTTGGAAAACTGCATAGCACACACAATTTTTTATGACAAAGAAACATCTGAGAAAATATTAAAACAAAGCATTGATGACATTTCCCCTTCGCGCGATATTATACTAAAAGAACAAAGCATTATTTCTAAAGGTGAAATTATTGATGCCCATAAATTTCAAATACTTGAATCTTTAAAATCAGAATACGAAGGGCAAAGTGGTAGCTCTAGCGATTATCTGTTTATTATTCTCGGACAAGTATTAATTGTATCCAGTTGTTTATGTGTATTGATAGCATTTTTAGGATTTTTCAGAAAAGACATTTTTTTAGACAACGCAAAAATTACTTTCATCTTAATTTTAATTTTCTTACAAGTATTAATGGCACATTTTTCAAATGGCTCTCAATCATTTAGCATTTATCTTTTACCATTTTGTATTCTACCAATTATCATTCGTGCTTTTTATGATACACGCATTGCACTGTTCACACACTTAGTAACAGTGTTGATTGTTTCGTTTATGGCTCCCGACCGATTTGAATTTACATTCATACAGTTATTAGGTGGGATGGTTGCCATCTTCAGTATTGTGAATATGCACAATCGTTCACAAATATTTATTTCTTCAGGAGTAATTTTCTTAACCTACAGTGTTGCCTTTGTAGGAATCACTATTATACAAGAAGGAGGTAGCGATGCTATTCTCTTAACTGATTTTGCTTGGTTTGGAATTAGTGCTTTACTTACTTTATTTTCTTATCCATTAATTTTTGTATTCGAAAAATTATTTGGGTTCATTTCCGATGTTTCACTTCTTGAACTATCAGATACGAATGGAAAATTACTACGTGAATTAGCATCTCGTGCTCCTGGAACTTTCCAGCACTCTTTGCAAGTAGCAAATCTTGCCGAAGAAGCAATTTATAATATAGGAGGAAACGCATTATTAGTAAGAACAGGTGCTTTGTACCACGACATAGGCAAAATGGAAATGCCGATGTACTTTATAGAGAATCAAGCCACAGGCATGAACCCGCACGATGAAATGAGTTTTGATGAAAGTGCTGCAATCATTATCTCTCACGTTATAAAAGGAATTGAGATTGCGAAAAGAAATAATTTACCAGAACAAATTATCGACTTTATTCGCACACATCACGGAACAAGTATCACTGGCTATTTTTACCGCTCATACCAAAACGCTTTCCCTGAAGAAAAAATTGATGAATCTAAATTTCATTATCCCGGTCCAATTCCTTTTTCGAAAGAAACTGCTGTCCTAATGATGGCTGATTCGGTTGAAGCGGCTTCCCGTAGTTTAAAGAAATACGATGCAGAAAGCATTGATGCGCTTGTAGAAAAAATAATCAATACTCAAATTGAACAAAACCAATACGCCAACTCTGATATCACCTTTAAAGACATTAATACACTCAAAAAGATCTTTAAAAAGAAATTAATGAACGTGCATCATGTAAGGGTTGAATACCCTAGATAGAATACTAACCAGCTATCTCCTTTAAAGCTTTTATAAAAACAGTTAACTCAGCAGTTGTTGTATAAACATGCGGAGTAATTCTAACACCATGCACATTTGCAGAATCAATCGCTACAGTCCAAATTTTGTATTTATCCAGTAATATCTTAGCTAAATCTGCTGGTTTAATTCCTTCTATTCCAACATTAGCAATGCCACAGTGCCGCGATGGATCTGTTGGTGTATTCAAATAAACTTTTTTGATATCAGTAACTTTTGAAGTCCAAAATGTTTGAAGGTAACGTAAACGTTCTTCTTTTCGTTTGCTTCCAATTTTGTTGTGATAATCAATCGCATGATGAATGGCAATATCAATTGAAACAGGGTGAGTTCCAGTGTGATTCAGTTTTTTAACATCTGTTTCCGCAAAACCATATTCTCCATAGATTGGCCAAAGCACTTTTATTTTTTCTTTTCGGATATATAATATTCCTGCACCCATAGGAGTTCCCAACCATTTATGCAAACTACTTCCATAATAATCGCAACCTAATTCTGAAATTTTGAAATCAAAATGCGCAACCGCGTGAGCACCATCTACCATCACTTCTACTCCTTTGCTATGCGCCATGTCACATATTTTTTTGATTGGTAGAATTTGGCCTGTAATGTTTATCATGTGACAAACCATTAGCAATCTGGTTTTAGGAGTAATCGCATTAGAATAAAGATCAACAATTTCTTCATCTGTTTTAGGATGTAGTGGAATCGAAATTATTTTGTTTACAATCCCATAACGTTTGCTTTGCTGCTTGAACATATCGAGCATACTTCCATAGTCTTGTTCAGCCATAACAGCTTCATCAACAACCTTCCAATCGATTCCGGAAATAATTATATCTAACGATTCGGTTGTATTACGTGTAATAATCAATTCATCACTTGAACAACCTAACAATTCTGCTAGCCTATCATTTACTTTTTGCTTATTAGCAAATTGAACCGTCCGCATATAATAAGATGCTTCTGTATTAATCATACGAACATCCGTCAAATACTTTTCCAATACAGGTTGCGACATCATACTAAAATATCCATTCTCCAAGTTGATGTAGTCGGGCTTTAGTTTATAGTCGCTGCGAATCTCCAACCAGAAATCATCAAATTTCTCTTTGGTAAGTTCTTCTGGAATTTCATCTAAAATACTTTTCGCTTTTGAAGTAAAAGGAATTGCTGAAAATAAAAGCAAAGACTTGAGAAAATTTCTTTTGTTGAGCATAGGAAGTATTTCTATATTAATAGTAAATATAAAGTAAATAATTTTACTTTTTTAAAAACTCTATCATCTCATCCAAATGTCCCGAAGAACAATAACAGCCTACCAAATGACATTGCCCAACAGAAGACAAATCAAACAATGTAACACTGGAATTTATAAAATTCTTTGTGAAGTATTTTTTAAAATTCAAAGAACACCCCTTATGATTACAACCTAAAGTTGTATTTACATATCTGTAAGGACCAGGACCAAACCAACCTACTTTTTTTCGTAATACAAAATCATTTTCATTGTATCCTATCATTAGTCTATAATTGTCTTTACTCTTAAAATCAATATCCGTTTTCCGTTTATAATAATCGTTGAAAGAATCATCAGAAAGAGCTGGTGCAATTAAACATATGTTTATCCGATTATTAGCTGGAGTAGGTGAAATACTTTCCTTTGAGTTAAACAATGAATGCAAGGCTACTTGAGCTCCAAGACTATGAGTAATAATATTGATTGTGTCAAATTTTAAATCATAAAATACTTTCCTCAAACCAAGTCCAACAGGAAGAGCGTTTTTCTCAGCTTCTTGCAAAAGATTATACAGTGCTTTGTTTTTTTTTCTATTGGTTGAATAACAACAATCGTACATAGCATCCCAATATACTTCAACAAACAAAGTATTTAATTTTTGCTGAAAAGTTTCTTTCATAATAGCGTAATCTCTAGGAGAAGTACGATCGCCATTTGATTTTAAAAAGGGTTTTCTATATCCATGAATCAAAAAACTAACTGAAGTAGCTGTTCCTTTATTTGAAAAAAGTGCTTGTTTTCTAGAAGATATAATAGAATCATTGAGAACATTGCAATTTTCGAGACTATACTTATCGAATGAGCAATTATATTGTTTTGAAATTACAAGAAAATCGTTTTGATTTTTAGCATACCAATTTATTAGTGAAGCATTACAATTATCCAAAGAGGAATTAGAAATAAGATAATCAGGATAAAAACTTCCTTCTTTGTCGATATAAACTGCAGGTTGTTGACTTTTTAAATTTCGTTCTCCGTAAAGCACATGTGGAGATTGTCCATAAACAATAGAAAACAAACAAAAATAGATGAATAAAAATACTGCTCTCATAATTAAATTAATCCAATTTGTAAATCTAACTAATTTTAAACAAAAAGCCCCGAGTAATTCTTCTCGGGGCATTTGTCAAATAAATCTAAATAATAATACTTTTTAACAAATAGAATCTTTTCTACTTACTCTTTTTAATTATTTCTGCAATCTTTAAATCGCTTTTGGATTTCTCAAAATTTCCCATAGCTTCATAAACTGCCCCACGACTAGAATAAGATTCTGAATTATTTTCATCTAATTCAATTGACTTTGTAAAATCTTTAATTGCCGATTTGTACTCCTTTTTTTCTGCCCAAATAATTCCTCTATTACAGTATAAAGATGAATTATTCGCATCTAACTCAGCAGATTTATTATAATCGCGCATAGCTCCATCCATATCTTTCATCATGTATTTGGTTTGCCCTCTTTTATTATACGCTTGAGCATAATTTGGGTCAAGCCCAATTGCCAGATTCATATCAGCCAGTGCTCCAACAAAATCATTGAGAAAAAACTTTGCCATTCCCCTATTATTATATGCTCTTGGCTCAGATGGAACATGTTTGATAACAACATTATAATCCAGTATCGCTCCATTATAATCTTGTAGCTTTTCTTTTGTATAACCCCTAAATAAATAAGATTTATAATATGTAGGGTCAATCTCAATAGCTTTATTGAAATCTAAAAGTGCTTCTTTGAATTTATTCAATTTATAGTAATTGGTTGCTCTCGAATAATGAGCATCTAAATAATCGGGCTTTATTTCTATCGCTTTATTATAATCCTCAATTGCGCCACTTAAATCATTGTTACGCTCTTTCGAAAACCCTCTACTGTTAAGAGCTTGATAGTCGGATGGTTTTAGTCCCAAATAAATATCCAAATCTTGTATTGAAGCTTTATAATCCCCTATTTGAGATTTGTAATACGAACGCCTTAAATAAGCGTCAGAATTTTTAGAATCAAGTTTAATCAAAAATGTTTGGTCGCTGATTCGGTATCTTAGAACTTGATATCCGGATGTATCAATAACATCATTTTGTGCAATACAATTGATCGTTTGAATAAAAAGAAGTGCGAAAAATAGCTTTTTCATTTTAAAATAATTCTGTTATATAAAAATACAAAAATAATCGCCTCAATCTTTTAGAATTGAGGCGATTTTTATATGGGGAGAGCACAGTATTATTCTAATTTCTGAACCCAAATGTCAGGGTATTCAGTTTTATATTTTAAAAGTTCTGCTTCTACATCTGCTTGTTTATATAATTTATTTACAAACACATAATACACTTTCGTTTTGTAATTCTGCACTATTTGAGTATTCGTATAGCCTTTAATGATATTAGCATCTTTAAATTTACTAGCATTATCCTTACTGTTAAACGAACCAATAACAACATAAAAACCAGAACTCATTCCCATCCCAATATCATCAACAAAATCACTGCTTGATCCAGTTCGCATTAAACTTTCTGTTAAGCTTTCATCGTTTTTATTTGCCACAGCTGTCTCACCAGATTTTAATTTGGCCAATTCATCTTTTAATCTCTGAATCTCAACTTCACTTGTATCTGATTTTGCTTTTAGCTTAGCAATAGTTTCATCAATTATTGCATACTTAGGATCTTCTAATGCCGCCACTGGTTCTTCTGCTTTTTTATTTCCACCAAATGTATAGCTCAATAAAAATTCTGAGGATGAACCAGTATACTTTTTTACTTTCCCAATTCCTAAATCATAAGCATAACCAACTGCAAGATTTTTGTAACGAACACCTCCGCTAATTGCTACAGCGTAATTACTGTGATAAGTTACACCTACCCAACCATATTTTTTCCAATCAAATACCGCATTCACATCATATTGAATAACAGAACCCGTTGCATATCGAACCATTATTAATGGATAGGCTGTCATCTCTTTCTCTTTCACAACATCAAATACATATTTAACTGATCCTTGATAATGACGAGCAAATGTGTAATAACTACTTCCATTATCAGTCTTCTTATATTTCATTGTGTTTCCTATAATTTGTGGAGCACAAAATCCTACTTCTAATTTTTTCCAAGTATATCCTAAACCAAAATCAGCAGAAAAAGCTGTTTTACTTTGTGATTCATTAAATAAAAATGGATCTTCTGTATCACGAACAACTGCTTTAGAGAAATCAATTTTATTATTGATAGCACCTAATGCTACTCCAAAAAATAAATTATGATCGTCTTTAATTTTTAATTTATAAGAGTAGTTTACAAATGCTCCAACGCGACTAGTAATATCTGTAACATCTGAATATACATTTAAACCTAAACCAATATTTTTTGCTTCTATTGGTCCATCAAGAGTTAAATAACTAGTCTGCGGCCCACCTGTCATACCAGTCCACTGCGAACGATGAGTTAAAAAAGCATTCACATTTTCGTGATTTCCTGTAAATGCAGGATTGGTTACAAATGGATTTGCATAATACTGACTGCTAAATGGAACTTGCTGAGCAATTGTTGTTCCTGTTACTAAAATAAGAGCAGATGATATAATTAAATTCCTCATAGGATATAATTTTTGAATTGTCATTTTCTGGTTAGTTTTTTTAAATCGATTTATTATTTCGAACCTTGTTTTAAAATTGTAATGGCTCCTTTATAAATCTTTTCATCATTAGCGAATTGCATAATGTAATAGTATGTTCCATCAGGCAACTTCTTACCTGCCTTGTTAGTACCATCCCAATTGCTATCATACGCATCAGAACTAAATACTTCTTGTCCTTCACGATTTACAACAATTACTTTTGTATCAGGATAATTTTCAATATTTTGAACTATCCATCTATCGTTATAACCATCATCGTTAGGAGTCATTAAGTTAGAAATGGTAACGTTGTAATCAAGAACAACTGTGATCGTCATTGTATCCACATCCATACAACCATTTGCATCTGTACCTGTTAATGTATACATAGTAGTTACTACAGGAGCTGCTGTTGGATCGGGGATAGATGAATTTGTTAATCCAGTAGCTGGGAACCATAACCAAGAAATAATTCCAAGTCCAGACCCTTCTAAATCAACACTACTTCCTAAACTTAATGTAATATCAGCTCCAGCAGAAACAGTAGGCGAAGGGTAAACAATAGTTGTAACAGAATCCATTGCCATACATCCGGTTAATGAATCTGTAATTGTAAGAACAAATGTTCCTGATGTTATAACTGTTATACTTTGGGTTGGATCTGTTGTACTCCACAAATAC
This sequence comes from Chitinophaga pinensis, assembly GCA_945879015.1. Lineage (GTDB taxonomy): Bacteria > Bacteroidota > Bacteroidia > 2-12-FULL-35-15 > 2-12-FULL-35-15 > 2-12-FULL-35-15. The sequence goes on from CAMCUO010000019.1 coordinate 20,816, forward strand.
ATGTATGCTCCTGCAGTTGCACTCAACACAACTGAATCACCTACACAGAAATCTAAGGGGCCGCTTGTTGTAATAGTTGAAGGAGGTAATGCATTTACTAATACACTAACAATTGCTGTATCTAAACAACCCATGTTAGAAGTTAATAGCAATGTTGCTGTATATGTTCCTGCCGCTCCGTAAGTATGTGTTGGACTTGTAGACAAAGAATTATTTCCATCACCAAAATCCCACTGATTGAATTGAATAAATCCAGATGAGATTGTGGATGCATTTGTAAATGTAGTTGTGTTAACAAAACAAACTGTATCAGCAGTAAACATTGCAACTGGTTTTGGATAAACTATTACAGAAATTGCAGCTGAAGTATCAGCTGAACAAACCCCACTTTGAACAATTACTCGATACCAGGTAGTATCAGTTAAATTCAAATACACTTGTGTACTAGTAGTATTTACTAAACTTACCCAAGTAGTTCCAGCATCAATTGATGATTCCCAATCTAAAATTGCTCCAATAGTTGCAGTAGCCATTAATGTTCCTGAATTAGCGCCTTCACAACCTGCAATTGCACCCGTAATTGTTCCTGCATCTGAAACAGGATTAACAGTTATTGTTGCACTGATGGATGAATCTGGATTACAAATTCCACTTTGTACATTTGCATGATACATTGTAGTCATTGTTATATTATTATACGTTAACGAATCGGTTGTATTTGAAATTGGTGTCCAATTAAATCCACCATCCACTGATTGTTCCCAGCCTAAAATTGTTCCTGCATAACCAGTTAAATAAATTGTTCCATTATTTATTCCAGAACAAACTGTATCACTCATCGAAACCATTCCAGCAACTGTAGCAGGATTTACAATGATAGTTCCAACAGATGAAGTGTCGTTTCCGCACAATCCGCTACTTACAATTACTCTATACCAGGTTGTATCAGTTAAGTTTGTATACGCATTTGTATTAGTTGTATTTGCAATTGCAGTCCAAGTTAAACCTCCATCAGTAGAAGATTCCCAATTTAAAATAGTTCCAACACTTCCTGATAAAGTTAAGGCTCCACTATTAATTGTATCACAAACTGTCGTGCTTCCATTTACTGTTCCACCATTTGCAACTGAATCGACCGTAATTGTAATGATGTTTGAAATAGTTGCAGGACAAACACCACTTTGAACATTTACAGCGTAAGAAGTTGTTTGCAATAAATTCACATACGTTTGTGAAGAAGTTGTATTAGCTAACGTTATCCAAGTAATTCCACCGTCAGTAGTTGATTGCCAATTTTGAATTGTTCCAGTATAACCAACTACGTTTAATACTCCAAAATTAGAACTTGCACAAACTGTATCATCCAAAGATAAAACACCACCATTTGACGGAGGGTCAACTGTAATTGTTGCAGTAGCAGAGGTGTCATTAGAACAAACACCACTAGCAACAATTACATGATACATTGTTGTTACTAATACGTTTATATAATTTTCAGTAGCAGTTGTATTTGCTATTGTTGTCCAAGTAGCTCCTCCATCGGTAGATGATTCCCATCCTATAATTGTTCCAACATATCCAATCAAATCTAAACTTCCACTATTAGAACCTCCACAAGCAGTTGTGCTTCCAGAAATTGTTCCACCAACAGAAGATGGATCCACAGTTAAAATTGCGGCTGTAGAATTAGCTGTAGGACAAGTTCCATTTTGGATAACAGCTCTGAATTGAGCAGTTAAAGTAAGATTGGTATAAATATAAGTTGTTGCTGTATTTGCAATTGCCACCCAGTTAATTCCACCATCTATAGAATATTCCCAACGAACGATTGAACCAGTATGCCCACTTAATACTAAAGTTCCTGAATTATTATTATAACAGATATTTGCAGAAGTATCAACAATTCCACCAATTGACGGGGTGTTAACAGTTATTGTATCAATAGCAGATGTGTCTGCTGGACAAGCACCACTTGTTACAACCGCAGTATAATATGTAGTTGCTGCTAAGTTTAAATAACTATTAGAACTAGTTGTGTTTACAATATTTGTCCAAGTAATTCCATCCGTTGATGCTTGCCAATTTGTAACAGTACCTATATTTCCTGACAAAGTAATTGTTCCAGAATTTGCTCCACTACAAACTGTATCGTTTATTGCAGTTGTTCCACCAACAGAAACAGGACTAACAGTAATTGTTACTGTTGCTGAATTTACTGCTGCACAAACTCCACTCTTTACATTTGCACGATAAATTGTTGTAGTAACTAAATTTAAATAGGCTTGTGAATTTGTGGTATTTGCAATGCTTGTATAAGTTGCACCACCATCCGTTGAAAATTCCCAATATTGAACTGTTCCAACATTTCCAGCTAATGTTAATGTAGCACCATTTGCACCGCTACATACAGTTGCAGCAGTAGTAATTGTTCCACCAACTGAAACCGGATTTACAACAATTGAATCGGGAGTTGAATATGCGCCTACACATCCTGCACTTGTAACGAAAGCTCTATACCAACGTGCAGCAGTTAAATTTAAATATGCTTGAGTAGTTGTTGTGTTTGCAATGTTTGTCCATGATACGCCTGCATTAGTTGAAAATTCCCAACGAGTAACCGAACCTGTATGTCCAGCTAAAGTCAAGTTTCCACTATTTGCATCACTACAAACTGTTGTTCCTCCTGAAACTGTTCCTCCAACTGATGGAGGGTTAACAGTTATAATTGCTTGAGATGAAAATACAGTAGCGCATGCTCCACTTTGAACTTGTACTCTATAACGAGTTGTCGTTACTAAATTCAAATAAGCCTGCGTTGTTGTTGTATTTGCTATATCTGTCCACGTTACTCCACCATCGGCAGAATACTGCCATTTTAAAATTGAACCAACTCGTCCACCAGCAGATGTCATTGTTGCACCATTTATTCCACTACAAACATTTGCAGTTCCAGAAACAGTTCCACCAACAGTAGGTGGATCAATTGTCATGGATGCAGAGGTTGAAGTTGCAGCTGCACAGGTTCCATTTTGAACTTGCGCTCTATATAAAGTAACTACTGTTAAGTTGAAATAACTTTGTGTAGTTGTAGTATTAGAAATACTAATCCATGTTGTTCCTCCATCTACTGAATATTCCCAATTTGTAACAGAGCCTGTATGTCCCGCAAGTGTTAAAACTCCTGCATTTGAGCCAGTACAAACATTGGTTCCACCCGATACTGTTCCGCCAACTGACGGAGCTGTTGATGTAACTATATAACCAGTGAATGCATCATTGGTAGTATTAATATCTGTTGCTAAAGTTGAATAGGCGGTAAATGTGTATACTCCAGGAACTGACAAATTCGCAGTTGTTGTGAAAGTATAAGATACAGTTGTATTTGAAGCAAATGGGGTAAAGCCGGCAACAACAGTCTCCGTTACAGGCGGTCCACCATCAATAGTATAAGAAAGGTCGAAAGGCACACCAGTAAGATCTGTAAGACCTACGTTTCTAACATTTATTGTAACGCTAGACGTAGCGCTAAGTGAACATCCTGAGACAGGTGCTGTAATAGCGATAACGCTAACATCCTGTGCGAGTGCAATTTTACCGATAAGAATAAGGGAAAAGAGCGTAAAGATTTTTCTCATAAAGTAGATTTGGGTTTATTATAAATAGTAGCTTTTTTTTAGTTAAAAACACCGAGACATTTTACGATATCTAAGTGTATAAGTTACGAAAATAACAAAATTCTCGGTAAATCTTATGGATTTGATGATGAAACAGGGATAATTTTCCCGCTCATGGTTTTATGTGCATTAAGCACAAAATCAGCTATATAAGTAGCCATTTCGGTTGCAGATGTGGGTGCTTTGTACCCAGGAAAAGCTTCTTCTAACATTTCCGTCTGAACCGCTCCTAAAGCCAGACAATTAAATGCAATATTCCTGTCTTTAAACTCTTCTGCAAGGCACTCTGTTAAACAAACTAAGGCTGCTTTGCTAGAACTGTATGCAGATAATCCAGCAAATTTCAAACTTCCTTGAAAACCACCCATACTGCTTATATTAACTATGTGCGATTTTTCTTTTTCTTCCATTAGAGGTAATACTCCTTGAATTAATTTTGCAACAGCAAATACATTTACACTATAAACATAGTCGAATTCTGATTTTGTGAGTTCTGCAAAAGGTTTGTTTATGATTGCTCCTGCATTGTTTACCAAAGCATCTATTTTAGTAGTATGCTTTTTAATATTGGTAAGTAAACTAAGAATCGATAATTCTTTACTTAAGTCGCAAGCAATTGTAATGACATTTTTATTTGCACATTCATTCTTTAATTGCTCCAATTGCTTTGTATTTCGGGCAACAGCAAAAATAGTATTGTCGGGATTTGAACTCAATTGTTTTACCAACTGATATCCTATTCCTCTGCTTGCACCTGTTACAACAATTTTCATTTTTTAAGGTTCTTATTATTACTCAAATATAATGCATTTTTTCCCTAACTTTACAAAAAGACCATCATGCGCAAAGTCATTTTATATATCTCTTTTCTTATCTTCATTTTAGGATGCTTAAATTCCTTTGCACAAGATAGCAGTATGATTCGTAAATATCCACCTAAGCAAAATTTCTGGGATAAAGTATTTATTGGCGGGAATATAGGTTTACAATTTGGAACAGTAACATTTGCAGATGTATCTCCTTTGGTTGGATATAAATTCACCGAAAAAATTTCTGCCGGCATTGGCGCAACTTATCAATACTACCATTATAAAGATAAGTATTATGATTTCGAAACAAATGTTTACGGAGCAAGAGTTTTTGCACGATATAGTTTTACAAATTATTTATTCGCTCATGCCGAATATGAATATCTAAATATGGAAGCATTTGATTTTTACAGAAGACGAATTGATGTTGTAAGTGTTTTTGGTGGGGCTGGCTATATTCAGAGAATTAGTGATCGTTCAGGAATTATTGCAATGGTACTTTACAATTTTAACGAATCGGTTTACTCACCTTATCAAAATCCAATTTTCAGAGTGGGATTTGTTGTTGGAATATAATTTTCTATTCAAAAACCGGCAAACTCTTTTGATTAGGATAAACATCAAAACTCTTAATCGCCAGTACTCTCCAACGTTGCGCAGCCTCAGCATTTAAAATATCCAAGACAGGATATTCATCTTTCAAAACAACTGCATCCTTCAAATCCATGTTTTTCTCATCAATAAAATCGGGGTGCGATTTTATTTCTCCAGTGGAAGCATAAAATAAAATATTTCTTTGATCCGGGTCTGGATCAGTAGTTAATGCTCGTACATTAAATCCTGCCGCCTGAAATGTTTTGTATACCGAACGCATAGATTTACCAATGCTTCCTTCGAAGTAGCCCAGGCTATTCACAAAAATAATTCCGTTTGGATTTAACATTTCTCGCAATGCAATTAACGATTCTTCAGTAAAAACATGATTCGGTGGATCTTCTCCTTTAAACATATCCAATACAATGATGTCGTATTTTTTTGTGCAGGTTCTTATAAAATGTCTGCCATCATCGACTTTGATATTAACCTTATTGCTTAAATAAAAATATTTTTTTGCAACATCAGCAATTCGTTGATCCAATTCGCATACATCTACTTCAAATCCTTTTTCAATTAATTTTTTAGCGACACTACCTCCACCCAATCCAATCAAAAGCGACTTAGATGTTTTTGGAAAGGAATCTACATAATCGGAAATACGATACACGTAAGTAAAATATTTTTCTTCTCCTCTAGCTTCATCCGCAAGTGAATCGTACATCGTTTGCGAAACACGATTTACAAACAACCAACGACTATATCCATCCTGAATGGTATCCTTTCCATAATGCGGATAATCCAGTACAGCAATTTGCCCGAGTAAACCTTCAGCTACATAAACTCTTTTTATTGTGGAAGAAAAACTATAAGAGGAAGTAGAAAATGCCCAAACACAAAGCAAAAAAAAACCTGCTGCTTTTGCAATTTGTTTTTGTTTGATAATAACGATGAAAGGAATAATTCCTAAAACAATACCTGTTAAAATAGATGGAGTTGTTAAACCAAAATGAGGAATGATATAAAATCCAAAAGCGAATGTTGCAAGAATTCCACCAACTGTGGAAATAGCATAAATTGCTCCAGCTGCTTTGCCTGATTGCTCCACATCAACAGTGATTGCTCTAATAATTAAAGGAGATACCATTCCCATCATAAACACTGGAGGAAATAAAATACATGAAGCAGAAACAATTACGGATGGAATTAAACTATGAGAACCTACTAACCACAAAATCATTTTAGAAGAAAAAGGCATTAAAATAGTAAATGCTGCAGCAGCTAATAAAACATAAAATAATGTCAACGGGTTTTTACTTTTATAAGAAAGGATTCCGCCAGCAAAATAACCAACTGCTAATCCTCCTAAAGTAATTGCCAACACACTTGCCCAAACATATAAAGAAGAACCAAAATATGGAGCTAACATTTTAGCGCCTAATAATTCGGCTGCCATTACTGAACCTCCTTCGATGAATGATAGAAGGAAAAAGAAGTTTTTATTTTTGAAGATTTGCATAGTGCGTAAAGATAGAGAAAAAATGGAACCCCGAATCAAGTTCGGGGCAGGCGCGGATGAATTACGAAGCTACTCTCATCTCGCAACGTCATCCCGTGCCACGACACTGGATTGTGTGAACTGCTTCTAATTATGAGATGCCGCACTTCGACTCCGCTCAGTGTGACACTAAAACATGGCTTTCCTTTAGTTAAAGCATATTATAATCACTCATCAAACGGAGTGCTTGAAAAGAAAACTGTAACTGTTCCCGTTACGTCAACATTTTTTTTGTTGGGTTTGATTACAACTTCTCCTCTGTATTTATCTTTTTTGGGAAGAATAATATAACCTGGAATCCATTTGTCAATTTGTTTCAAGCATTTCAAACAATTCATATGTAAATTGTTTAATTCATAAGTTCCTGTTTTATTATCGTAAGTAGCTGGCATTCCTTTTACCATCATAGTCGGACTTTTATCTTTGATATATACTTTCCCATTCTCTAAAATTTTCACTTCCATTATCACGGTGTCTTTCGACTTCTCTTTCATATTAATTTCTTTTGTGCTGAAACAATCATTAAAATAGCTAGAGTAATTAAAAGGATAAGCATAACCTTCAACCACTGGAAATGGCTGGTATTTATCAACACTTTCAAAAGCACCTTTACCATTTGCAACGTTATACATATTAAATTTGCAAACCGCTTTTATATAAACTTCTCCATCTTTTACTTTTGCAATTTTTATTGTTCCGAGTGCTGCAACTGTATCTATTTGGGAAAAAGAGATACTTGAAAAAAATAAAATAAAAATAATTAAAATAAATTCTTTTATCATTTCTAAAACATTTGCCCCGACCTGAAGGTCGGGGCTATGAATAAAACTAAATCACAAAACAAAATTTATAATCTGCCCTATCTGCCCTAAAGGGAAAAAATTTAAAAATTAAAATACGCTTTCATCTCCTCTACAGTCTCAAATTCCTGATCTACTTTATTCAACAATAAATCTTTTGCACCTGAACTAGCAGTTATAGAATTAAATTGTTCTGGCTTTAACCAATACAACACTCCATGTTCAACTGTAAACAACATGTTTTTTGATTTCGGATTGAATGAAAAATTCGTTATTGGATTACGAACATAAGTAAATAAAGCATTTCTCTCATTGTCCACCAAATACACATCGTAACACATTAAATTTTTATTCAGATCATTTTTAATGTTTGCTGTACACAAAACTCCTTTTGGATAAGCACTTGGATTATCACAATTATAGACTCCAAAACTGCTCACTGTAAAAGCACGCATCACCTTTTGAGTTGTTTCCATTTGTTTGTATTCATTGGCCACTCGTTCTTGATTCGCTTTAATTAATTCAGCTTGTTTTCTCTGATTCTCTGACACTTTTGCCTGATACACTTCTTCTACTCTTTTTTCTTCTGCAATTCTTTTATCAAGTGTAGTTTTATATTTATTAAATTTTTCCTGAAAATTTTTCATTGCTGTTTCATAGTTCTTTCCTTCAAAAACCGGATAAACCATTAAGTCGTAATTCTTTAATCCTTTCTTCAAAGTAAGTTTGTAATTTTCTCCAGCTTTACTTCCTTCATTAATTGAAGCTTCATCCCAAGTAATATCATACATAGATTTATTAAAATTTGTGTTCTCATCACCAACTTCAAACAATAAACCTTTGTAAACATTTAATTCAGGGAACTCTTTTGCATCCACATCTAAATTAAATGTAAATTTTCCTTTTCTCACTTGTGCTGGTTTTGATGGCTCCGCAATTGGCTTTGGCAATGCAGCCATTTGCACTTCTTTTTCTTTTTTAGCTTCTACTTTTTTCGTTTCGAAAATTTTGTATTCAGGAGTTTCTTCCACTTCTACAATTACAACTTGATCTGAAAGAGTACTTTTAGATGTAGTAGCTTTTGCAAGCACTTTATCTTTTCCTAAACAGCTCCAGTTATTCGCCATGGTATCCAACTTATAAAAATTGTATTCCGTTCCTTTATAATCAGAAGCCATCTCTATTGCAATTGCTTTTTTCGGAGCCATGTTTACCTGCTTGCCATTTTGATAAGCCAACACCTCCACCATTCCAGCTGATTCAAATTGATATTTCACTCCTGCACTATCATAAGTCATTGGAATACCTGAGACAAAAAAGTCAACGGCATCATGAAACTCGCGATAACGCAATTCTACTTCTCCTTTTAATAAGTTTCCATTTTCATCTGCGAAAGCATTTTTAGGAATAATAATTTTAGAACCTGTTTTATAATCTAGAGTCGCACCTTTTTCTACTATCACTTTGAAAGTTGTATAATGCACATTCAAACCTTTGATTGGAGCAGCAATACAAGGCTTTGCCTCCTCTTCCTTATAAAAAGCGAGCAATGCTAAACTATCACTATCACTTATTTGCTCTTGCTGTTCAACAATTGGTGGATCTGCTTTTTTATCTTGATTCATAAATACAACTGTGGTGACAATTGCAATGGTTACTGCAACCACACTCGACAAGAACCAAGGTTTTTTTATCAATGGCTTTGCGCCCATAATTGTTGTTTGTTTTAAGACCGAATCAAAATTCTTACGCTTCGCAATTTCTGCTGAGCTGATTTCCGGACGGTTTAAATTTGTTTTCCTTTTCATTTGAGTAATTGTATATTCAATATTGTCCCTTTTTTTGTTTGTTCTTCTTTATGAAGATTTATAGTTAGCACGTCATTGCGAGTCCCGTATTTTCGCGGGATGTGGCAATCTCTGCGATTTGTTGGCTAATCTTATCATCATGAGAGATTGCTTCGTTCCTCGCAATGACGCTCCGTATAATGTTTTATTTTAATTAAATTCATCTTTCTACTTAATGACTTTTTTTAATTTCTCCAATATCCTATAAGTCTTAACCTTAGCATTGTTCTCAGTAATTTCCAAAATCTCACCTATTTCTCTAAAAGAACGTTTTTCAAAAAAGCGCATCTCTATCAATTGTAATTCATCCTCTGGAAGTTCTTGTCCTATAATGTCCACAATTTTATCATGGTACTTATCAATTTTTGTTTCTTCCATCTCCTCCATCATTCCATAAACTCCCACCGAATCAATATTTACGGTACGTTGTTTTTGTGCGCGATACACATTGTTTACTTCACTTGATGCGATTCGGTATAACCAAGAAGCAAAAGGAACTCCGCGAAACTCATATTTATGCAAACTTTCCATTGCTTTTACAAAAACCTGCTGTGTAGCATCAAAAGCTTGCTCCTTATCATCCACACGCTGATAGATATATCTGAAAATCTGTTCGTAATACTTATCATACAAGCTCGCAAACTTAGCTGGCTCCTTTTTGGCAGCCTCCACTATGGCCTGTTCATGGGCTAAGTCGGTTTGTGTTGCATGATATTTTGATGTTTCAATCATATAAATCTTCTGAATTCTGAACTTATAACGTAGACTTTTTTAAAAGATACAGGTTATTTTAATCTAAAATTAATAGGAATATTGTATGTTACTTTCACTGGAACACCATCTTTCGTTCCCGGCATAAAATTGGGCATCATCCTAATAACTCTAAGAGCCTCTTGGTCGCAAATCGGACAATCTTTAACACCTCTAACTACTCTTAAATCAGACATTTTCCCATCTTCATTTACAACAAATGAAATATAGCATTTGCCACTTAGTCCATTTTGAATTGCACTATCCGGATAAGTAAGATTTGCTTGAACAAAATTATACATTGCTTGATTTCCTCCAGGAAATTCTGCCTTTGTTGTATCTGTTTCTGCCTTCTTAACTTTAATAGTTCCCTTGGTATCTTGTGCAAAACAAGAAAATGAGAATATTAGAAAAGCTATACAGAATATTTTTTTCATTTTATTTCAATCCGAATTTTATCGGTAAATTAATTTTCACATCAACTAAAGTTCCATTGCATCTTCCTGGAATCCAATCGGGCATGAAGTCTAGCAATCGCAACGTTTCTTTTTCAAAAGGACTATTATTTGATTTAAATATTTTAATATCACTGATACTTCCATCTTTCAAAACAACAAAGGAAGCAAACACGGTTGCTTTAGAAGTTTCATCAACTGTTATTTTCGGATAAATCACATTTTTACTCACCCAAGCCATCAAAGAATCTTCACCTCCTCTAAACTCTGGCATTTGATCAACAAAAGCATAAACACTGTCATTATTATCCAATCGAACACAATTGCTTTTTTCAATTTTAATCGTTCCTCTTTTTTCTGTTTCCTGAGAAAATCCTAAAAATGAAATTAATAAAAAACAAGGGATAAGTAGTTTCATGTTTTAAATCTATAGATATAACGTAAAAGTAATTAAAAGATACAGAAGAGACTCAATCTCCGCATACAGTTCGACTTCGCTCAGTGCGACACTCAATTGTGTAATTAAGCACTACCACTAATTACTAATCACTAGTGGCTATTGGCTATTAAAAAATCCCTATTTTTGTTCCTCTCAATTTAATAATATGATAAAAGCAAACGACCCCTCATTAAAATCCTGGATAGAAGTTTTACCAGACAGCGATTTCCCAATACAAAATTTACCTTTTGGTATTTTCAAAACACAAAGTTCTAGCCCTCGGGTTGGTATTGCCATTGGCGACCAAGTTTTGGATTTAGCTATTTTAAACAAGTTGGGCTTTTTAGATAAATTAAAAATTGACAATTCTATCTTTACTAACCAATATTTGAATGATTTTATTGCATTAGGAAAGTCAACAACTAGTTCAGTTCGTGAATGCATCTCTAATTTATTGAACGAAAACTGTCCCGATTTACGTGATAATAAAGAAGCAAGAGCAAAAGTATTTCAATCGATTAGCAATGTGCAAATGTTAATGCCTGTGAGAATTGGCGACTATACAGATTTTTATTCAAGTATTGATCATGCTACCAATGTGGGAACAATGTTTCGTGATCCACAAAATGCTTTGTTGCCAAATTGGAAACATTTGCCTGTAGGTTATCACGGCAGATCTTCTTCGATTATTATATCGGGAACAGATTTTCATCGTCCGAAAGGACAAACCAAACCAGTTGAAGCAGAACCTCCAGTGTTTGGTCCTTGTAAATCCTTAGACTTTGAATTAGAAACCGCCTTTATTATAGGAAAATCAACTCAACTTGGAGAAAGTGTTTCAACATCCAATGCTGAGGATCATATTTTCGGGATGGTATTGTTTAACGATTGGAGTGCACGTGATATTCAAACTTGGGAATATGTTCCATTAGGACCATTTCTTGCAAAGAATTTCGCTTCTACCGTTTCGCCTTGGGTTGTAACGATGGATGCTTTGGAACCATTCCGAGTTTCAGGATATAAACAAGAACCTAAAGTTTTACCCTATTTAGAATATAGTGGTGATAGAAATATCGATATCAATTTAGATGTTGTTATTGTTCCAGAAAAAGGCGAAGAAAATTTAGTTTCACATTCCAATTATAAATTTATGTATTGGACAATGGAACAACAATTAGCACATCATACAGTAAATGGATGTAATATAAATGTAGGCGACATTATGGCATCTGGAACAATCAGCGGTCCGACTCCAGATTCTTTTGGCTCTATGCTAGAAATATCTTGGAAAGGAACAAAGCCAGTGAAGATGAAAGATGAAACAGAAAGAAAATTCATCAACGATAACGATACAGTTATTATGCGAGGATATTGTGAAAAAGATGGAATGCGAATTGGTTTTGGAGAAGCAAAAGGAAAAGTTTTACCAGCTAAATAAAAATAAAATAGAGAGGCGAATTTTATTTACAAGCGTCATGCCGTGCCACGACACGGCATCTCCCTATTGATGACGACTCTCTTCCTAATAAAGAGATCCCATGTCGTGGCAAAGGATTTCGGTTACGAGAGAAATAACTAATTCAAAAAATCTCTAATTCAAAAAAATAAAAGCACTTTCAATAATTGGAATGTTATTTAGTTTAGCTCTACTGCTATCAAGTTTCGCAGTAATTGACATACGTTGCTATAATGAATGGGGATCAGATCGTCCTGGAGAAGAAATTGGATTAATCATTTTTGTTATGGCAGCTTTTTTCCTGGCTTTTTCAATTGTTGCCTGTGTTGTTGCCTTCAAAAAGAAAAAAGTTTAAACCCTTTTTCACCTATAAATAAAGCCTTTTAGCCGAGTCTAGCATTTTTTTCCTAAAATAAACTTTTCTGTTTTTCGCTCGTCATAGATGCAAATAAATACAAAAACAACAATTAAAACTATAAAACAAATGAAAACTAGAGCTAAAATTTATCATTATAAAAAAGTGCTAACAAAAAAATGCCATTTTTTTCAAAGAGGCATTTAAAATACATTTTTATGTCTAATTCATAGTCTAACGAATCACCAATTTTCTAGTCATCACTTCTTTCCCTGATTTAAAATTCACAAAATAAACCCCGCTCCGTAAATGTGATAAATCTACCTCAATGCTTTCCGCTGTTAAACTTTTGAATTCGTGATGATAAACACTTTTTCCTAAAACATCCACTATTTCAATTTTACCATCTTCTTTGGAAGTCAAATTAATATCTATGTTCACATGTCCATCGGTTGGATTCGGATAAACGTTAAAGGAAGTGTTTTCTGTTAAACTATAATCGTTAACATCACTCGTTAATCCAACAGTAAACTGCTGATAGATTTGTCCACCACAATCAGTAGGATAAGTTTTAATGATGGATGATGGAGTAACTTTTCTTAATCGCAAATAACCACTTCCTTGAGAAGGATTTGCCCAGAAATACAATCCATCTTCACCGTTATCTGTTAACTCAATTGTATAGCATCCATTTGCAAGCGCTACTGTATCCTTATAAACGGTGTTTGCAGTTAATGTTGCACCATTTCTGGAAACAATAATATTTCCTAAATCATCTTTCAATGTATATTGATCTTCCCAAGGATAATTATTTGTTTTAAATTCAATCACAAATTGCGGAATCATAACTGCAGGATAAGTATACTTATTTACCTTCTCGTTATTATTTGCATATTGATCCACGCCTCCATTTGGATTACTTATTGTTACTGTAAAATCTGTTGCTCCCATCGCCCAATTAAATGTTCCAAGAGTAACCGTTGCAATTTCCATAAATGGCAAACTGCCTGTCCAAGTATAAACCGATGGAGTTGCTCCATTCATTCCGTAAGTAATTGTTAAGGATGTTAATGTTGTTGAACCAGTATTTTTTATTCTAATAGTTGGAGCTGTACAAACCGGATTATAACGTGTCCACATTTGATCTTTACTTGGCGATAAAATATCTTCAATTGCTGCATCCAAAGTAAAATTCGGAGCGCTGTAACTTACCAGCTGATCTTCTATCTGATAATAATCCCAACCACCTGTATGAACATAAGCTTGTACATCATGATCTAAATTTACTGTTGTACCAGGAGTTGTAAATGGTGTAAGTTCAAAATCATAAGTCCATACTTCTGCACCCGGACACCAGTTTGCTCTATCGTATACCCAAGTTCCTCCTTGCGGATACAATGGATTTACATCACAGTTATCTCTCCAAACTAATTTCGAAAATTGTTGTACTCCATTCACTTTAAAGTAATGTGTTTTTGCACAAAACTCTGCACAGTTTTCTGGAGTATCCATTCCATGACCAGTAATACGCGATTTCCAACGAGTAGAAAATCCTGTAACAGGAATATTTCTATTCAATGCAGGTAAATAATTATCAATTGGATCTGCTCCATTACCATAATTAAAACCTCCGTTCCATAAATTTTGAATTCCAACAACATCTCTTGGAGGAGTTCCTTCTATCATCAAAAATTCCACTTTCAAAAGTTCTTGCCAATTTCCTGCTTCTAAATGAACACTATCGGCAAGCAATGTTCTGTAATCACTCACGTCAAATGTCCATGTCCAACCGCTTCCCAGACTCAATCCATTTCCATACGGTGTGATGTATCGCGCTAATTCATAACGAATCACTTGTGGGAACTTTTTATACCATTGGTAATAAACTAAATCAATTGTACTATCAGGAGTAACGAAAGTTGAATCGGTTGCAACTCCGTTCGCATCGTACACGTAATTATTATAATATGCTGGCCAAACAATTAATGTATCAACAGCAACTCCTGGATTACTAACAGAATCGGTATAGGTAATAATTTGTATTGGAGCATTCATTGTTGAATCAACAATTAAAGTTGAATCAATTACAGTTGTAAAAATACCTTGTTCGAAAGTAATGTTCGGACGTAAAGTTGTTTGAGCAAAATTGCTGATTAGTTCTGATGGAGTTCTCAAAGGGTTGTCGACACTAATCAAACTTGCAGCAGGATGAGCACCCGGAGCAGCATCAACAAAAGTGGAATAATTCCCATCGTTGCACTGATAATACAAAGCAAGATTTGCATAATTAGGATGAGTTGCATCAATTTGTTTATTCATGTATGCAGCAATTGTACTTGCATTCAACTCTACATTAAAAACAGAAAACTCATCTATTTTACCGGCATAGGTTTGTGAGCCGCCCCAATTTCCTCTTCCGATTTTAAATTTAGAAATGCCTTGCATCGATTTTACTTTTGCTGTTCCACTATGCCAAAGTACTCCATTCAAATAAACTTTCATTGAACCAGTCGCCACATTTTTTGTAAAAGTCCAATGATTCCACTGTCCTTCTATTTCAGATGTTATTGCTGCTTTATTAATTCTATCATACGATGTTCCGCCATAACCTGCATCCCAATAAACGTTACTATCGCTCCATGGTAAATGACTGTTCAACATTCTTCTGTCTAATGAATCTACTGCTTCAAATGCTGTTCCATCCATTGGTTGCGCAGGTGCACCAAAACACCAGAATGCTACCGTTACAAATGAATCGATAGACACTAAATTAGAATTCATTGGCACATCTACATAACCATAAGTACCGAACGATGCAACCCTATCTGCTCCAGCATTAGTTAATCCAGCATTAAAAGTAGTAGTACTTGCTGCAACAAGATTATCCATTGCAGTTGCCATATTTTCATACGTAATTTCTATTAAGAGATTTGAAATTCCATCCCAATTAAATGGAGTAGTTAATTGTAAACTGTTCCAACCCAAAGTGGTGAATTGTGTATTTTGTGAATACACTGATGTAAAACCAGAATTGTTAAAAGTAGCTTGTGTTAAGGAATCTAGACCAACAGCTTTAATATTGATTTTCATATTTTGCATTTGTGCTCCTAGAGTTTGCAAATAAAATTGCAGTCCAGTAATATTTCCAGCACTCATACCAGCAGCAGAAATCTCAGCTGCTTTCCATAAATATTGAGTTCGTGAAACAGGGGCAGAAGTTCCAAAAGGAAAAATATCACTTGTACTACCAGCACCAATTCCAAAAGTATTTAGTGAAGTTGTATCCGCATGAACAGCATTGTATTGCCAATATGCATTGTAAGAATAAGAAGGAGAATTCATATACATAATGCTGTCAGGAGATGTACCATTTACAGTATATATCGGCTGATTCACTAACGTGGAATCCAACAAACCAGTATGGTCATATAAATAAGTATAAGTTAAATAATCCCATTCACCGCAAGCAGGAGTTTGAGCAGGATTACATTTCAAAGTATACTTCATTAATATTTTTTCGAAGCGGGTTGTATCCGATGGAAAAACAAACCAGGCATTTTGCGGAGTTCCAAAAGCAAATGTTTGAACAACAATTGTATCACCAGGATTTGCAAATGAATCCGATACATTTAATACTAAAACCGAAGCTAAAAGAAAGAGTAATTTTTTCATTATAATAGGTTTAAAAATTTAATAAAAACGAAAATAAGGAAAAGAGTGGAGATGGGCAATGTAAAGAGAAGAATTTTCGCAGTAATTGATGAGAATGGAATAAGTGGCTAAAATCAGGAATAAGTGGTAGGCAATTGCCCAGCGCCCCTCGACTCCGCTCGGGATGACCGACCATTGGTCGCGCTCTTGTTGACAAAGCTCAGTGTTGACGTCAGTCTGAGTGGATTCGACTGTGCTAAACATAAACTCGGTCGAAGACAATTATCCAAACAATTCACACAAAACATACGAAGTAATCGAATGGGCTTAAAACTAACATTTGTCTCTGCTTTTATTTATCTGATTTAATTAATTATTTAAACATTTTATTAAGTGCATTTTTTTCATTATCTTGCTCCTGGATAAAATTATTGAATAAAACAAAAGCTATTAATCTTTAGCAATTGTTTTCTAAATTAAACCTAAAGCAATTTAAGATGAAACAAAAATTACTTCTAGCAGTCTTTCTATTTGTAAGTATCTATAATTCTTACGGACAAGGTAACGATCCTTCTTCAAAAATCAACATTATTGAAAATAAAGGCCAATGGAATTCAGATATTAATTTCATGGCTAAAATTGGAGGAGGAAATGTTTGGTTTCAAAACAACAGTTTCACCTTCGAATTTTTCAACCAAGAAGATATTCACAACCTTCATCAAGCAACACACGGAAAATATACTCCATCAGCAAGTGACAAAATAAGACAACATGCATATTCATTAAATTTCTTGAATGCCAATGCTGATGTAAAAATGAAGTCGAGCGACAAGGTAGATTTTTATCACAACTATTACATAGGAAATGATAAAAGCAAGTGGGCGACCAAAGTGAAATTATTTGCTGAGGTTGAGTATGGCAATCTTTACAATGGCGTTGATGTTAGAGTTGGAACATCTGATGATGGATATTTTAAATATGATTTTATTGTACATGCAGGTGCTGATGCATCTCAAATAAAATGGTCATATAACGGAATTGATCCTCAACTAAAAAACAATAAAATAATTTTAAATTCGAATGCTGGAGAAATCATAGAGTCCTTACCAGAAGTATATCAATGGATTAATGGAGAGAAAAAATTAGTTGAGTGTAAAATTTTGTTAAACAACAAAATTGTAAGTTTAAATTTCCCTAATGGTTATAATACAAACTACGATTTAATTATTGATCCAACATTAATTTTTTCTACCTACACTGGCTCCACAGCTGATAACTGGGGATACACAGCGACAAATGACAGTCTAGGAAATGCTTATGGTGGTGGAGTTGTTTTTAGTGCTGGATTTCCAGTTTCGGTTGGCGCCTTCGATAATACTTTTAGTGGTGGAGGATCAGTTACAGATATAGGTTTAATAAAATATTCTCCCAATGGTGTAAGTAGATTATTTGCTACTTATCTGGGAGGAACAGGAGCTGAATCTCCACATAGTTTGATTGTAGATAGCCAGGATAACATTATTATTTATGGAACTACCTCTTCTGCTAATTTTCCTACTTCAGCTGGTTGTTATGACAATACCTTTAATGGTGGTACTAGTGTTACGATGGACGGTTACATTTCTTATTCTGCAGGAGTAGATATTTTTGTTACTAAACTTAGTTCAACAGGCGCTAGTTTACTAGGTTCTACTTTTTTTGGTGGTACAGCAAACGAGGGATTTAATAAT
Organism: Chitinophaga pinensis; assembly: GCA_945879015.1. Taxonomy (GTDB): domain Bacteria; phylum Bacteroidota; class Bacteroidia; order 2-12-FULL-35-15; family 2-12-FULL-35-15; genus 2-12-FULL-35-15. Next base: position 38,934 of record CAMCUO010000019.1, read on the forward strand.
GTAGCTACTTTGTATTACAATTATGGTGATGAAGCCAGAGGTGAAGTAATTGTTGATGACAACGATAATATTATTGTTGCTTCTTGTACACAGTCATCCAATTTCCCCACAACAGTTGGAGCCCTATCAGTAGCTTTACAAGGAACACAAGATGGTGTTGCCTTTCAGTTAAGCCCCAACTGTGCAACTTTAGCTTGGTCAACTTATTTAGGCGGTTTGAGCACAGATGCTGCCTATGGTGTAAAGAAGAATCCTATTAATGGTAATGTATATGTTTGTGGTGGAACAAGAAGTGCTAACTTTCCTACTTTGCCCGGAACTATTAAGCCTTTAGCAGGTGGAGGAACTGCAGATGGCTTTGTCATAGCACTAAATGCATCTAATGCATCTATAGTAACAGGAAGTTATTTAGGAACTGCCGGTTATGATCAAGCTTATGCTATTCAAATTGATAGTGATGGGGATGTTTATTTGATGGGACAATCAACAGGTAGCTATCCTGTTGTAGGGACTGTTTATAGTAATCCTGGCTCATCTCAATTTATACATAAAATAAATCCTGCATTAACAAGTACACTTTGGTCAACTGTAATTGGAAGTGGTTCATCAGCAACAATTAATATTTCACCTGTAGCTTTTCTGGTCGACTATTGCAAAAACATTTATATATCTGGCTGGGGTGGATCGATTAATGCCGGTTACGGAAATGGAAGTACGACAGGTATGCCTATTACTGCAGGAGCATATGATGTTACTACAGACGGAAGTGATTTTTATTGCATGGTTTTAGAACGTAATGCAGCATCTTTATTGTACGGAACTTTTTTTGGTGGTAGCGGTGCAGAACATGTGGATGGCGGCACCAGCCGATTTGATAATAATGGAACCATCTATCAAGCTGTTTGTGCTGGATGCGGTGGATCCAGTGCTTTCCCAACTACACCGGGAGTTTGGTCAAACACAAACGCCAGTTCCAATTGTAATTTAGGTTTATTTAAAATGGAATTTAATTACAATGGAATTATTGCAGATGCAACTGCTGCTCCAAATATTATTGCTTGCGACCCACCTTATGATGTTAATTTTGTCGGTTCAATTGCGGGCGTTCAGCATTATTGGGATTTTGGTGATGGCTCACCCACTTCAAATATTATGAGTCCAATTCATACGTATACTGGATTAGGAATTTTTACTGTAATGTATGTCGCTATTGATTCATCTACTTGCAACATTGCAGATACCGTTTATTTAACGGTTGAAATATTAGCTGCTGAAGTTTTTTCTACAACATTAAATATTCCACCTTACGATCCATGTGTGGATAGTGTTTTTACTGTTAATTTAGAATTTACAGGAACCGGAGCCGATTCATTGTATTGGAACATGGGTGATGGAACTACTTTTATTGATGATACATTAATAAACTATTCTTATATCACTGAAGGCACTTATGTCATTACTCTAACAGCTTGGGATTTCACCTGTAACAATACTGCGACCATTACTGACACCATCTCTTTCAACAGTTCGTTTTTAACCGCAGTAGCTACTGCTGCGCCAAATATTATAGCCTGTGATCCACCTTATGATGTGAATTTCACAGGAGCAACAACACCTCAGCATTATTGGGACTTTGGTGATGGCTCTCCAATTGATACTTCCGGCAGTCCTATACATACCTATACTGGATTAGGAACTTTTACAGTGATGTATGTCGCCATAGATTCATCAACCTGCAACATTGCTGATACTGTTTATTTATCTGTGCAGATTTTAGCTGCAGAAATATTTTCCACCACTTTAAATATTCCTCCTTATGATCCATGTGTGGATAGTGTTTTTAATGTGAACTTAGAATTTACAGGAACTGGAGCTGATTCATTGTATTGGAGCATGGGTGATGGAACAACTTTTATCAATGATACGATGATAAATTATTCCTACCTCACAGATGGAACTTATATTATTTCATTAACCGCCTGGGATTTTGCTTGTGGCAATACCGCTACAATCACAGATACCATTTTCTTTAACAGTTCTATATTAACAGCAACGGCTGAAGCTTCACCTAACATTATACAATGTGATCCGCCTTTTATTGCAAACTTCACTGGCTCTTCTACTCCTCAACATTATTGGAATTTTGGTGATGGTTCTCTGGATTCAACTTCTATATTGCAAAATCCGGATCATACTTATACTACCATTGGAAATTACACCGTAATGTATGTTGCTATTGATTCAAGTACATGTAATATTACTGATACTGTTTTCTTAACGGTACAAGTACTCGAACAGGAAATTTTCTCTGCAACTTTTTCGAGCATTCCACCACAACCTTGTAAGGATACAGTATATGTGAATATTAATTTTACAGGAACAGGTGCCGATTCACTTATTTGGAATATGGGTGATGGAATAACTTTTATTAATGATACTACCGTTTCCTATTTTTATACAACACCTGGAACGTATACTGTTTCTTTAACGGCATTCGATAACACTTGTAATAATGTTGGAACGATCAATCAAACCATTACAGTGGATGAACAAGCATTACAAGGAGCTACACTTATTCCAAATATTTTTACACCGAATAATGATGGCGAAAACGACCGATTCCAATTGCTCTTTTCAGCCGCACCAGGTGTAAATCCCGCCCAATACTATGAAGAATATTCGATGCAAATATTTAACAGATGGGGAAAGAAAATTTTTGAATCTAATTCCGATAGTTGGGATGGAAGAATTGATGGGAAAGATGCCAATGATGGAGTATACTTTTATTTAATAACCTATAAAGAGATTTGTGTTGATGAAGAAACAACTGTTGCAAAAGGACACGTAACTATTTTGAGATAATACAGCAAAAGAAATATTCTTAAATAAAAAAGAGTCTCGTTATTTCGAGACTCTTTTTTATTGTTCGTCCGCTACAGCGTCTATAAAATCTTCAACACTGGCAGCATTTTGGCTTGTTTAAAATTACTTTGCCATTGAATTTAATATTTCATTCCTAAATTATAAAAAATAAAACTCCAGATATCAGCGTACTCTTCAATTTGTTTAGAAGTTGGCTTACCTGCGCCGTGGCCAGCATTTGTGTCGATACGAACTAAAACTGGATTCGAACCTTTTTGTTTTTCCTGCAACGTAGCAATGTATTTAAATGAATGTGCCGGCACTACTCTATCATCATGATCACCTGTTGTTACAAATGTTGCAGGATACTCAACTTCTTTAACATTATGCAAAGGAGAATATTTTAAGATGCATTCGAACTCTTCTTTGTTCTCGCTTGAACCATAATCACTTGTCCATGCCCAACCAATTGTGAATTTGTGAAAACGTAACATATCCAAAACTCCAACTGTTGGAATGGCTACTTTTGCTAAATCTGGTCGCTGGGTCATCACTGCTCCAATTAACAACCCACCGTTGGAACGACCATGAATAGCAAGTTTTGCTGAAGAAGTATATTTTTCCTTTATCAAATATTCAGCTGCAGAAATAAAATCGTCAAACACATTTTGTTTCTGACATTTCGTTCCTGCTTTGTGCCAATCTTCTCCATAATCACCACCACCACGTAATCCTGGGATAGCATAAATTCCTCCATTTTCTAAAAACACTGCTCTGTCAATTCTAAACTCAGGTGAATAATAAGAATTGAATCCACCATATCCGAAAAGAAAACATGGATTGGTTCCATCCAATACAATTCCTTTTTTATGAGTGATGAACATTGGAACTTTTGTACCATCCTTACTAGCATAAAATACTTGTTTGGTTACATATTCATCCGATTTAAAATCAATTTCGGGTTTGAACCAGACAGTCATATTATTAGTTACCATATTGTATTTATAAACTACATCAGGCGCAGTAAATGTTTTGTAGGAAAAAAAAGCCAAACTATCATCTTTGTCGCTATCAAATGCATCCACTTTACAAAGTCCAGGCAATTTAATCTCGTTTTCTTTTTTTCCGTTCATATCATACACATATAAACGCGTAGTAACATCCTTCAAATATTTTGCTACAAATTTTCCATTAGCTAATGAAACACTTTCTAAAAGATCAGTTGATTCAGGAATTAGTTTTTTCCAATTTTCGTAATCCGGTTTCCCATGAATATCGATTTCTAATAATTGATATTTAGGAGCTCCTTTATCGGTCACAACATAAAGTTTATTTCCTTCATTATGAATAACACTGTAATTATTATCAAAATTATTTACAAGCGTAATAAATTCAGAATTTGGCTTATCCAATTCTTTCACAGCAAGTGATGAACCGCTGGTAGATTCAGAACCGTAAAGCAATAATAATTTTTCATCTTCAGAAATTCCAGCAGAAAAATTCCTCAATGGATATTTTTTATCTTCAAATATTAAAACATCTTTACCTTGAGCATCTCCGAGCTTATGATAAAATACTTTATGGTACTCATTTTTATTTGAAAGTTCACTTCCACCTTTTGGTGCATCGTAAGCGCTATAATAAAAGCCATAACCTTTCCATGCCATATCAGAAAACTTCACCCACTTAATTTCATCCATTAATTTTTTTCCAGTTTCAATTTCCATTGCATAAATTTCACTCCAATCACTTCCGGCACGATTGATACTGTAAGCTAAATATTTTCCATTTTTACTGATTGAAATTCCACCCAAAGAAACGGTACCATCTGCAGCTAAAGCATTTGGGTCGAGCAATACTCTTGATTTTCCATTCAATCCTTCTTGAACATACAAAACACTTTGATTTTGAATTCCATCATTTTTATAGAAGAAATAATTTTTTCCTTTTTTGAAAGGCGCACTCATTTTAGCAAAATTCCAAATCTTGGTCAAACGTTCTTTCACTTTTTCACGAAAAGGAATGGTTGCCAAATAATCGACCGTCACTTTGTTTTGTGCTTTCACCCACTCACCCGTTTCAGCCGAACGGTCATCTTCAAGCCAGCGATATGGGTCTGCTATTTTTGTTCCAAAATAAGTGTCTACAGAATCTGTTTTACGAGTTGTTGGATAAGTCATTTTTGTTTGTTCAATTTTTTCTTCGCCTGCTCCACATGCAGTGAAAATAGCTAGCAAAATAATCGGGGATAATTTTTTGTACATAAGTTTTGTTTTTTACCTCCCTCCAACCCTTATCTTTTTAATAAGAGAACATTGAAAAGAATTATTTATCAAAAATAGGGAAATTAATGGGTGTAATTTTATTAAATGATTAGTGGTTGTAATATTGGATGGGTGGCAAAAGTATTAATATGTTATTTTCTGTTAATAAGGTTCGAAATAAGTTCTAAAATAATTACCTTTAGCCTTCCAAAATCTCGTCAATGAAAAAAGTATTTTTAGCATCCATCGTTTGCATTTCAATAGCATCTTGCGGAGGCGACTCCAAAACTACAAAAACAAAAACCGTAGCGGACATGAACCCTCAATTTGATAAATACAAAGAGCAGTTTATTGAAAATCTTTGGAAAATTTATCCTGGTTGGGCAAGTTCTCAGGGCTATCATAAATACGACACTATTTTAGTTGTTCCAAACGATGAAGCAAGAGCAAAGGAAGTGGCCTTTGCTAAAGCTAATTTAGATTCCCTAAAATCATTTGACGTTAATGGGTTAAATAACAATAACAAGACAGACTATTACATGATTGAGAATCAGTTGAAATCAACTGAATGGGGAATCAACGAACAAAAGTCATTTGAATGGAATCCTTCCGAATATAATGTTTCTGGCGCTTTCGCTGAAATTTTAGCAGGTAATTATGATTCATTGGATGTTCGTTTGCGTAATTTTTATTTAAAGATGTATAACATTCCTGCTTATTACGAAGCAGCAAAAAAGAACATTAAAAATCCGACTGTAGAACATACACAATTAGCAATAGAACAAAATTTAGGAGGTATCTCTGTTTTTGAAACCGATTTGCAGGATGCGTTAAACAAAGTAAAATTTGGGGAGCACGAAAAGCAATCAATTGAAGCAACTGCTAAACAAGCTGTAGCGGCAATTAAAGATTTTGCTGATTGGTTGAAAAAACTAGAAAATAAAACCCCAAAAAGTTTCAGATTAGGAAAAGACTTGTACGCAAAAAAATTCGAATTCGATATTCAAAGTGGTTACTCCGCTGATGTAGTTTACGAAAAAGCATTAGCTCGAAAAAAAGAATTACATGAAAAAATGTTTGAATTGGCAGATAAACTTTGGGATAAATATCTAAAGAAAGCTGTAAAACCAACTGACAAATTAGTCCTAATCAAACAAGTGATTGATAAAATTTCAGAGAAACATGTGAAGCCAAATGAGTTTCAATCAGCTATCGAAAAACAAATGCCTGAGTTGATCGAATTTATCAAACAAAAAGATTTAATTTATATCGATCCTTCCAAACCACTTGTTGTTAGAAAAGAACCTGATTACATGGCAGGAGTTGCGGGAGCATCCATTTCAGCTCCTGGTCCGTATGATAAAAATGGAAATACTTATTATAATGTTGGAAGTTTAGCAATTTGGGATAAAGACAGAGCAGAAAGTTATTTACGCGAGTACAACCATTATATCTTACAAATTTTAAATATTCATGAAGCCATTCCTGGCCATTATACTCAATTAGTATATAGTAATCAATCGCCAAGTTTGATTAAAGCCATTTTTGGAAACGGAGCCATGATTGAAGGCTGGGCTGTTTATACTGAAAGAATGATGTTGGAAAATGGATACGAAAACAGCGATGAAATGTGGTTGATGTATTACAAGTGGAATTTACGAACTACTTGTAACACCATTTTAGATTATAGTGTACATACAAAAGATATGAGCAAAGAGGCTGCTTTAAACTTATTGACTAATGAAGCTTTTCAACAAAAAGCAGAAGCAGAAGGAAAATGGAGAAGAGTTTCTGTTACACAAGTTCAATTATGTTCGTATTTTAGCGGATATACTGAGATTTATGACTTCAGAGAAGAATTAAAAAAAGAAGCGGGCGACAAATTTAACTTAAAACAATTTCACGAGAAATTTTTAAGTTATGGAAGCGCACCAGTGAAATACATTAAAGAATTAATGTTGTCGGAAACGGCTAAATCATCTAAATAATTTCCTATAAGTATGCTTATTTCGTGTACAAAAATATCGAACAAAAAAAATTCTGCTAGTAGTAAGGAAACTACTAATTTTGCATTTACAGTTTACGATTCAGTTGCGATGATAAACACTGAACACTGGAATAAGATTGTTGTTCATGGAAGCGAATTTTTGCAAATCCCTTTCTTAAGTGTTTTAGAAAATGAACGTCCCGACAATATGCATTTTCACTATGTTATTATTTATGATTCAAACAAACCTGTTGCTATTTCTTACTTTCAAGTGATTGACTTTTCTTCAGATAGCTTTGGAAGCAATGTGGTTGAGCCAACTGAAAATGAATTTTCCTGTGTCATTACAAATTATCTGAAAAAATACTTAACCAATCATTTAATAAAAAGTGCGGACAGAATAAACATGCGTTTGCTTATTTGTGGAAATGCTTTTGTGAGTGGTGAGCATGGATTCACTTGCATTCCCGAAGCAGATAAATCAGAAGTGGTGGAAGCTTTAGCAGACGTAATTCATCGTATTGGTGAGACTGAAAAATTAAGAGGCAAAATAGCCATGGTTTTAGTAAAAGATTTTTACTCTTCTTCCGTTCAACACACTAAAGAATTTGGAGAATACAAATATCACGACTTTTTAGTAGAACCCAATATGGTATTGGATATCCATTGGAATACTTTTGATGAATACTTAAATGCGATGAGTAAAAAATATCGCAACAGAGCAAAAAATATTGTAAAAAAAGGAGCCGAAATAGAACGAAAAGATTTTTCTGTTGAAGACATTAAAGCAAATTCTAAACAACTACTTCAACTTTACAACAATGTTCATTTAAAAGCAAAGTTCAGAATGGCATCTCTAACTCCATCTTATTTTGCAGAAATGAAAAAAGTATTAGGTGATAAATTTAATTTTGTTGGATACTATCATGAACAAAAATTAATTGGATTCAGAAGTACATTTATTTTAGAAGATGAAATAGAAGCTCATTTTGTTGGTTTAGATTATTCTATCAACAAAGAATTGGAACTATATCAAAACATTCTATACGATTATGTGAAAGATAGCCTAGACAAAAAGGTGAAACACCTCTTTTTAGGAAGAACAGCATCTGAGATTAAAAGTACATTGGGAGCAGAAGCTGTTGAACTTACCTGTTATATCCGTCACCGTAATCCTTTATCCAACCGAATAATCAAACCTTTTGTTGATTATTTAAAGCCTTCCGATTGGATTCCACGCAACCCTTTTAAAGAAATAAGTATCTGATATAAAGAACATTAAGGGGCTATTGGAAATCCCAATAATTTCTTTTACATTGGCTAAAATTTTATTGTCTTAATCTATTGTATAGGTGGGCATTTAAACAATAAACAGCTTATTTATTTATCCGCATGAAAAGAATCCAACAACTTTTATTTTTTAT
>CAMCUO010000020.1 GCA_945879015.1 Chitinophaga pinensis
TATTTACAAGACCACTTCTATTCTTCGTAGCAAATCATATTGCTAATTGGTTGCTCTCCAGCAGAGCCAATGTCCTCGTTTGATTTACGGGACTATAATAAGAGTTATTTTTTACAAAAACACCAACTATTTTTTGCACCATTACCAATTTCTTTAACTTTTTCTGGTTACAACAAATAAAAAAAGCGAAAAACATTTCTGTTCTCCGCTTTTATGAATTGCAATTAGGTGGAAGCCTTAATTGTTCTTCAATCTCTCATTTATTTCTTTAACTTTTTCTGGTTGCTGAGTTCTAGCATAAATTTGCTTTAAGGCATACATCGTGTTTTTGTCTTTCGGACTCACTTGCAATGCTTTCTCTAATATTGGCAATGCTTTTTGAAACTCACCTGTGGCAATTTCATTTGCTGTTTTGTATTTTGCATTGTCAGTAATTTGATCTGCTACTTTACTCAATGCAACCCCGTGATTGTTATACAACACTCCTAAGTTATAAAGTGCATCAAAGTAGTCAGGTTTTAATTCAATAGATTTTTTGTAATCCGTCTCCGCCATTTTCATTAAGTTTTCATAGTCTTTCGGCTTCTCAACATCTTTATTAGCAGCATCTTTAGGATTTGCCAGGTTATCATAAATGTTTCCTCTTACCAAATACAAATTTGCATCTGTAGGTTTTGCGGTTAAAGCAATATTTAAATTATTTAATGCTTCTTTGCTATTATTGGTTTTTAAGAAATAATTTGTTTCAGTAATTACTAAATTGATATCGTTTGGATACATAGCACGGCCTTTTTTCAAGACATCCATAGCTCCTACGCTATCTTTCATGTTTAAATACACATTTACTAAGGACGAATAAGTATTTCCATAACCAAGCTTACTATCAATCATTTTTTGATAATACGTTTTAGCTTTATCGTAAATAGCAGCTCTATCAGCAACCAATGCACAATTTGCAAGCGTTAAAGTATCTTTTGAACCTTTTATTTCATAAGATTTTTCAAAAGAAGGAAGCGCATCTGCATATTTTTTTGCATTATAATCTGCTACTGCTTTATTGTCGTAATGAATTGCAATATTTGAAATATATGTTGCTACTTCAGAAGTATAGTTTCCTTTTACATCTAAAGTTTTTGATGCCAAACAACCTGCGTATGCTTCTGCCAAAGGAACAGTGGAAACAGCTTGGTATGCTGCTAAATCTCTTTTTCCTGGATCAGTGATGGTTGTCATCAACTTTTCTGTTGCTAAGCGTCTGTCATTATCAAAAATCGTCAAATACACTTGTGCTTTTAAAGTTTGTGTCTTCGCCTGATCTTTTGTATCAGCATGCGCTGCAGCCAAATCAATGTTCTCTTTTGCTTTGTTTAGAGATTCAATGTCTTTCGACTCAGAAAAATCACGCAAATAATTTTTCGCGTTTACGATTTTTACATTTTGTGCAAAGCCATTAATAACAAAAGCTGTTGCGACAACTAAAAGTGCTATTTTCTTCATAAATATTAGCTTTAATTAATTATAATAATTTAGGTCTACTCTGTTTCTGGCGGAGTATCAAGTTCCTTGCCATCATTTTCTGTATTATCAGAAGACGTGTCAGTACTATCATTTCCATATTCTGCTGTTGGTGTTTCAGAAGTTGCTCCTTCTATAGCCTCAATCTCCTCCTCTACTTCTACTTTACTTACAGCAGCAATTTCATCGCCTTCCTTCATGTTAATCAATCGTACACCTTGTGTAGCGCGACCAATAACACGTAATTCAGAAATTGCCAAACGAATAATAATTCCAGATCTATTGATAATCATCAATCCATCTTTATCTGTAACGTCTTTAATTGCAATTAAATTACCAGTTTTATCAGTAATGTTAATGGTTTTAACACCTTTCCCACCACGCTTAGTAACACGATATTCTTCAATTTCAGAACGTTTTCCGTATCCTTTTTCAGAAACCACCATTACATTGCTTGTTTGATCAGGCATTGCAATCATACCAACTACTTCGTTTCCTTTTTCATCACCCAAGTTAATTCCTCTAACTCCAGAAGCATTTCTTCCCATTGGACGAACATTCGCTTCGTTGAAACGTACTACTTTTCCAGCTTTAGATGCCAACATAATTTCGTTCGTTCCATTCGTTAACAATACTTCTAATAAAGTATCACCTTCTCTTACAGTAATTGCATTGATACCATTTTGACGTGGACGAGAATATGCTTCTAAAGTTGTTTTCTTAATGATACCATTCTTAGTACACATAATAATGAAATTATTAGCGATGTAATCTGCATCAGTAAGGTCTTTCACATTGATGTATGCTTTTACCTTATCATCACTTGGAATGTTAATCATGTTTTGAATTGCTCTTCCTTTAGATACACGTGTTCCTTCAGGAACTTCAAATGCACGCATCCAGAAACATCTTCCTTGTTCAGTAAACAACAATAAATAGTTGTGTGTTGATGCAATGAATAAGTGTTCTATAAAGTCTTCATCACGAGTTGTACTTCCCTTTGCCCCTTTTCCTCCTCTTCCTTGTGTTCTGTATTCTGTTAAAGGTGTACGTTTGATATAACCCATGTGCGATATCGTAATAACCACATCTTCATCAGCAATCATATCTTCCATACGGAAATCTCCTGAAGCAAAAACAACCTCGGTTCTGCGTTCATCACCATACTTCTCTTTTATTTCAGAAAGCTCATCTTTAATAATAGCATAACGAAGCGTTTCATCTTCCAATACTTCTTTCAAATACTTGATTAATTCCATCAAAGTGTCGTACTCTTCTTTTATCTTATCTCTCTCTAAACCAGTAAGTACACGCAATCTCATTTCAAGAATTGCTTTAGCTTGAATTTCACTTAATCCAAAGCCTGAAATCAATCCATCTTGTGCTTCTTGTGGAGTTGCAGATGCACGAATCAATTTAATTACTTCATCCATATGGTCTAAAGCAATCAAATAACCCTGTAAAATGTGTGCTCTACGCTCAGCTTGTGCTAATTCAAACTTAGTTCTTCTAACGATTACTTCGTGACGGTGAGCCACAAAATGCACAATCATATCCTTTAAGTTCAACATCATCGGTCGGCCACCCACCAAAGCAATGTTGTTTACACTAAAAGAGGTTTGAAGTTCGGTGTATTTAAATAAGTTATTTAATACAACATTTGTTATTGCATCGCGCTTAATCTCATACACAATGCGCATTCCGTCTCTATCCGACTCGTCACGAATATCAGAAATGCCTTCAATTTTCTTATCGTTGATCAAATCCGCAGTTTTGCGAATCATCTCTGCCTTATTTACTTGATAAGGAATTTCGTTTACTATAATCCGCTCTCTTCCTGCATCAGTAGTCTCCATTGTGGTTTTAGCACGCATCACAATGCGGCCTCTGCCCGTTTCAAAAGCATCTTTCACGCCTTCGTAACCGTAAATGATTCCACCTGTTGGAAAATCGGGCGCTTTTACAAAATGCATCAATCCTGCAATATCAATTTCTCTATTGTCTATATATGCAATTGTTGCATTTAAAATCTCTGTCAAGTTGTGTGGTGGCATGTTTGTAGCCATACCAACAGCAATTCCAGAAGCTCCATTGATTAATAAATTCGGAATTCTAGTTGGCAAAACTGTAGGTTCTTCCAATGAATCATCAAAATTCGGACGAAAATCAACAGTATCTTTCTCAATATCATTCAACATTTCCTCAGCAATTTTTTTCAAACGTGCTTCGGTATAACGCATTGCAGCCGGACTGTCACCATCAATAGAACCATAGTTACCTTGTCCATCAATCAAAGGATAACGCAAACTCCAATCTTGCGCCATACGAACCATTGCGTCATATACAGAGGTATCACCATGTGGGTGATATTTACCTAAAACTTCTCCAACAATACGTGCAGATTTTTTATGAGCCTTATTTGACATTACACCCAAATCGAGCATGCCAAACAATACCCTTCTGTGCACTGGTTTTAAGCCGTCTCTTACATCAGGCAATGCTCTTGACACAATAACCGACATCGAATAATCGATGTATGCCGATTTCATTTCTTCTTCAATGTTAATCTGGATAATTTTTTCTCCGTCTGCCATAATTTCGTTTTTCTATTTTTTATTTAAATTTTTCTGCTTTTTACGCAGATTTGTCATGATTTATTTCTAGCACAATAATTGATAAATCCCTTGTGTTTTAAAGAGGTTCGAAAATACTTATTATGTTGCAAACTAAACCGATTTTGAGCATTAAATTATCAACATAGTTAACAGCTTTTTGTTGATAAAATTAAAGGTTTAGCTAGGACAACTTTAAAAGGAGTAATTACTTTTGATAAACCACATGAAACTATTATTATTCGTGGGAAAAGTAACTCTTGAAGAAATAAAAACGTTTAAGTAATTAATAAAACTAAGCATTATGGAAGCTAAATTTTCACCAAGAGTTAAAGATGTAATCACCTACAGCAGAGAGGAAGCGCTACGTTTGGGACACGATTACATAGGAACAGAACATTTGCTTTTAGGTATTATTCGCGAAGGAGAAGGCACTGCTGTTCGTCTACTAAAATCATTAAATGTAGATTTACAAGAATTACGTAAAACCGTTGAACAATCAATAGGAACAGGTAATCACAAGGTTAGTAATCTTGCAAATATTCCTTTAATGAAGCAAGCAGAACGTGCTTTAAAAATCACTTATTTAGAAGCTAAGCTGTTTAAAAGTGCTGTTATTGGTACCGAACACCTAATATTATCTATTCTAAAAGATGAAGATAATGTTGCAACTAAATCATTACAAAAATTTAAAGTTGATTATGATATTATGAAAAGTGAATTAGAATTATCAAAAACAGACCCGAAAGCAGAATTCCCTGGAACACCTTCTGATGATGATGCAGATGAGGATTCTTTTAGTGCAAGTAGTACTAAAAAACCAGTTGATAGCAAATCGAAAACTCCAGTATTGGATAATTTCGGAAGAGATTTAACTAAAGCTGCAGAAGAAGGAAAACTAGATCCAATTGTTGGTCGCGAAAAAGAAATAGAACGTGTTTCTCAAATTTTATCACGTAGAAAAAAGAATAATCCTATTTTAATTGGTGAGCCAGGTGTTGGTAAATCAGCTATAGCAGAAGGTTTAGCATTACGCATTGTTCAAAGAAAAGTATCTCGTGTTTTATTTGGTAAACGTGTTGTGACTTTAGATTTAGCTTCATTGGTTGCAGGGACAAAGTATCGTGGACAGTTTGAAGAGCGTATGAAAGCTGTTATGAACGAATTGGAAAAATCTCGTGATGTAATTTTGTTTATTGATGAGATTCACACTATTATAGGTGCTGGAGGTGCTTCTGGTTCATTGGATGCATCAAACATGTTTAAACCAGCCTTAGCACGTGGAGAAATACAATGTATTGGTGCCACTACTTTGGATGAATATCGTCAATACATCGAAAAAGATGGTGCTTTAGAAAGACGATTCCAAAAAGTAATTGTTGAACCTGCAACTCAGGAAGAAACAATTCAGATTTTAAATAATATCAAATCGAAATACGAAGATCATCACAATGTAATTTATACGGATGAAGCAATCAAAGCTTGTGTTGCTTTAACTGCACGTTATATCACAGATCGTCATTTGCCTGATAAAGCAATTGATGCATTAGATGAATCTGGTTCACGTGTACACATTACTAATATTAATGTTCCAAAGAACATTGTCGAAATCGAGAAAAAGCTAGAGGATATAAAAGAAGAAAAAAATAAAGTTGTTCGTTCTCAAAAATATGAAGAAGCTGCTCGTTTGCGTGATACAGAGCGCACTTTGCTTGAGCAATTAGATGCAGCAAAGAAAACTTGGGAAGAAGAAAGCAAAACGCATAGAGAAATGGTGAGTGAAGACAATGTTGCTGAAGTTGTTGCAATGATGACTGGAGTTCCAGTTCAGCGTATTGCACAAAATGAAGGTGACAAGCTTATCAAAATGGCGGAGTTGTTACAAGGTAAAGTAATCGGACAAGATGAAGCTGTAAAAAAGGTTGTAAAAGCGATTCAGCGTAACCGTGCTGGATTAAAAGATCCAAACAAACCAATTGGCTCATTTATTTTCCTTGGACCTACTGGAGTTGGTAAAACGCAATTAGCAAAAATATTATCGAAATATTTATTTGATAACGATGATGCATTGATTCGTATCGACATGAGTGAGTATATGGAGAAATTTGCTGTATCTCGCTTGGTTGGAGCGCCTCCAGGATATGTAGGCTATGAAGAAGGTGGACAATTAACGGAAAAAGTTCGCAGAAGACCATACGCTGTTGTATTGTTAGATGAAATTGAAAAAGCGCATCCTGATGTATTTAACTTGTTATTACAAGCATTGGATGATGGAATGATGACAGATAGTTTAGGTCGTAAGATTGATTTTAAAAACACTATCATCATCATGACTTCCAATATTGGCTCTCGTCAGTTGAAAGATTTTGGACAAGGAGTTGGTTTTAGTACAAGCGCAAAACAAGAAGTTGCCGATGATCACTCAAAAGGTATAATTGAAGGTGCTTTGAAAAAAGCATTCGCTCCTGAATTTTTGAATCGTATTGATGATGTTGTAATGTTCAACTCTCTTTCAAGAGATGATATTCATAAAATTATTGATATTGAATTGAATAGTTTGTATGGCAGAATAAACGGATTAGGATATAGTATCAAAGTATCTGATGAAGCAAAAGATTATATTTCTGACAAAGGATACGATGTTCAATTTGGTGCTCGTCCTTTGAAAAGAGCTATTCAAAAGTATTTAGAAGATCCATTGGCTGAAGAAATCATCAAGTCAAACTTAAGTGAAGGTGATATTATTGATGTAGATTTTGATAAAACAAAAGACGAAATCAAAATTAAAATCCACAAGCCTAAGGAAAGTAAATCTAAGAAGAGTAAAAAAGAAGAATAAAATAAAAAGTCCCGAGATAAATACTCGGGACTTTTTATTTATATTTTTATAGTAATCTTACTTAGCTGCAGATTTTTGTTCTTCTTTAACCATAACCCACTCGTGGTCAAATTCAACATCATACACATTTTCACCTTTCGTGATTTCCATTGTATATATCGTTTCTTTTTCTTTTTCTATTTTTTTTGCATCATCAATTTTATATGCACTTAATATGTCTCCATATTTTTTAGAAAGTGCTTCTTTAATTTCTTTTGGCAACTCCGAAGGCTTCAGATAAGTTAACGTTTCCAACCACTTTCCGTCCTTATCAAATTTTGCTGAAAAATCTGTTTTTCCAACTGTAAAATCAGCTTCATAATTATCGTAGTCTATCTCCCAACTTGTTTTTTCAGCAATGGAGAACTTCGCTTTAAAAGCTGTAATTACTGCAGCTGGAACATTGTCAGCAGAAATTTTCTGCGCAACAGCAGTTGAAATTGAAATTATAATTGCGAAAAACAATAGTAGCTTTTTCATTTTAGAAGATTAATTAAGGTTTGTACAAAAATATAATAAATTTGCCAAATATTATGCCACAAACAAATATTAAACACGATCCATTTGCAGCATTGAGAATAAAAGAGTTTATGTTTTTTCTAAACACAAGATTCTTTTTAACCCTTGCTATTATGATGCAAAGCGTGATAGTAAGTTGGCAGATATACGATATTACACACGATAAACTGGCTTTAGGACTCATTTGCCTAGCTGAAGCCATTCCTTTTATTCTTGTCTCTTTGTTTTCTGGTCACTTGGCAGATGTAATTAGTCGCAAGCTAATTATTCTAATATCTATGGCTTTCCTTCTTTTGTCTACCTCTGCCCTACTCTATTTTTCTTTGGAGTCGTCCACTGTTTTAAAAAACTATGGAACATTGCCAATTTATTTTGTTTTTGGATTTATTGGAATTGTAAGAGGATTTATAGCTGCTGCTTTTCCTGCGTTTATGGCTCAGATAGTTCCACGTGAACTGTATGCTAATTCTGCCACCTGGAATAGTAGCGTTTGGCATGTAGGAGCAGTAATTGGTCCTGCCATTGCTGGAATAATTTGTACAATTGATTTTCAAACAGCTTACACTCTTAATCTATGTTTTAGTTTTCTTGCTATTTTTTCCTTCTTTTTTATTGCTTCTAAACCTGTTCCTGTAAAAACTAAAAAAGAAACTATTCTACAGAGTTTATCTGGAGGAATAAAATTTGTTTTCAGTAACCAATTAATTTTAGGTGCGCTTTCACTAGATTTATTTGCAGTTTTATTTGGAGGAGCAGTAGCTATGCTTCCAGCTTTCGCTGAGGATATTTTACATGTTGGCTCAACAGAATTAGGTTTTTTACGGGCTGCTCCTGCTCTAGGCGCGATAGTTACTGCAATAATTTTAGCTTATAAACCAATTACAAAAAATGCTGGGAGGAATTTATTTCTCAATGTAGCTTTGTTTGGTGTTGCCACTGTATTATTTGCTGTTTCTACTAATTATTATCTATCTCTGTTCTTTTTATTTTTAACTGGCGCATTCGATAATGTGAGCGTTGTAATTCGTCACACCATTTTGCAATTATCAACTCCTGATGATATGCGAGGAAGAGTTTCTGCCGTAAATAGTATATTTATTGGATCTTCAAACGAAATTGGAGGCTTTGAATCAGGAGTAGCTGCAAATGCAATGGGACTTGTGCGTTCAGTTATCTTTGGCGGAGTAATGACTATTCTTATTGTTGCCGGAACTTATAAGGTCGCTCCTAAATTGAGAAAGTTGGATTTGAAAAACATTCAATAATTCATTTTTAAAAAGACCATGAAATATACCTTCAAAAATATCGCTTTTTCAAAATTCGTATTGTGGCTTCTTCTATTTGTAATGCTTTGGTCTTTCTTTAGTTTAAAAAAATGGGACAATGCAGAAAAAGTTCAAAAATTAATTGATTGGGACGTAACATCCTATTATTCGTATCTGCCGGCTTCCTTCATTCACAATGATGTAAGTTTGGAATTTACAAAGCGAGGTGCAGATTTGAGCTATGAAAACAACCATCAGTTTTGGTACCTAACAGCTCCGAACGGGAAAAGAATTATTAAAGTGACAATGGGAATGGCGATCATGTATTCTCCATTTTTTTTCATTGGTCATGCAATGGCCCACTTATTTGGCTTTGAACCTAATGGGTTTTCCACACCATATGAATTTTGCTTGGCCTTATCCAGTCTGTTCTATTTATTTATTGGATTGATCTACTTACGGAAAAGTCTCCTGCTTTTTTTTAATGATGTTAGTACCGGCATAACACTTCTTTGTGTTTTACTTGGTACTAATCTTTATTATTACACAACAGCAGAGCCTGCAATGTCTCATGCCTATTCCTTTGCTCTTGTTTCTGTTTTTATTTTTCAAACAATTAAATGGCACAATTCTCCATCAATTAAAAAAGCTATTCTCATTGGTTTTCTTTTTGGTTTAATTGTTTTGATCCGCCCTGTAAATATTATAATCATTATTTTTCCTCTTTTATATAATCTATTTTCTTTACAATCCTTCAAGGCCAAAATAGACTTTTTTGTTCATAACAAAACGCATATATTTCTTATAGCGTTTACATCCTTTTTGATTTTTTTACCCCAATTAATTTATTGGAAATATTTAACCGGCCAATGGCTATTTAATAGTTATGTTGATGAACGTTTCTATTTTAATAATCCACACCTTTTATCAGGGTTGTTTAGCTTTAGGAATGGTTGGTTGATTTATTCACCAGTTATGATTTTTTCATTAATTGGGATAGCTTTTTTATACAAGAATAGCAGGACTTTTTTTGTTCCAATTCTTTTGTTTACAATGTTAAATTTATTTATTTGTTTTAGTTGGTGGACATGGTGGTATGGTGGCAGTTTTGGTAGTCGTCCAATGATAGACTCTTATGCCCTTCTTGCTATTCCTATGGCTTCATTTATCGAGGCAATTTTTTCAAGATTAAAAATTATTTTTACTTCTTTGTGTTTCGTCATTCTTTTATTTATAAGTCTTAATTTATTTCAAACCTATCAGCGAAGAATTGGCCTAATTCATTTTGATGGTATGACATTTAAAGCTTACAAAGTTATTTTTCTAAAAACAACACTTTCCAAGGAGGAAATACTGGAATTAAACAAATCAGTTCATAGTCCTGATTACGAAATTGCAAGAAAAGGAATAGAACAGTAATTCTCCTCTCACTATGGAAATTGGGATATTTAGACTAAGTTTTTTCAGAACAAAGCATAAATGAAAAAAAGCCCCTTCACATTAGCGAAGGGGCAAAAAAAGCTAAGCACTTTTTTATCTCCTCTTTGCATTAAAGCCAAAAGAGGCCCCCATTCTTATCCCATCTTTATTGGGAACTACGTAAATATTTACAGGAATATTTAATTTCCCTGATTTAAAAGTTTTTCCAACTGCAACAATAAAGCCTGCTTGTAATTCATACGAACCTCTACTATCAAGTCGTTTTTCTATTTTAAATGGATTAGCATTACTTTTATCATTCCAATCAGATTCTAAATGCCAAGTTTGTTCGGCATCGTAATATCCGTTTGCTTTGTTCACTATGCCAAATGTTGGCCCAAATGCAATTTCCCAACCTCTTTTGTTGTTTCTAAATCCATTCATAACAGTAACACTTGGAATAAAAACATTTTGATTAAAACCTGTTACCGTTGGCAGAAATTCGAAAAGTGCTTGATAATTTCCTTCATTTAAATATTGCACTTCAAATTGGTAGCCAAATTGAAACATTAAAGGATATGAATTGTAACCGCCTTCACTTCTTGGTGATTGTAATCTGGCTCCTGCGTCTCCAGTAAAATAAGCAAATCCACTTCTCGGTCCTGATAGATTAACACTTGTTTTATTTGGATTACTAGTTGAACTTTCAAAATTATTTTTCTTTGTGAGATATGTTACCAGTGGTTCTTCTACTTCTTTGTTAAACATTCTGCTTACAGAAATTTTTACCATTGCTTGCAACTCCTTAGGCAAATTTAAATATTCGTCCACCCTTGCTTTTTCAATTTTCCCCGTTTTTACATCGATCAAGCGAAAAGTCATAATGATTGTTTCGCCTATCAATTCAGCGCTTCCAGTGAACATTTTATCGGAGTTAATTGTTGAGCCAACTTCCAATAAGCAAATCTTCCCATAACAATTTGTGATGTTTAATTTATTCTTCTCTACTACATAAGAAACATCATAACGATCCATTACTTCAAATGTATCTTGCTTTTCAAGTTCAATTCTCACCATATTTCCCATTTGATTTGGATCAAGACCCAATCCTTTTGTGTCAATGTTTAATACTGTCACACTTGGTTTTGTTGAGTTTTTTACAACTTTATCATCTTGGGAAAAGACTCCGAAACTAAAGAACGTAAATACAAGAAAAAGCGACCATTTTTTTATTCCCATTGCTGAAGAATAAAGATCAAATGTCTGTTTACAATACTTTTCCAGTATATTCATTTTGAGAAATTAAAGTAAATTTTCAGTTGAAATTGTCGTTGTTTTGGATGATTCGACATTCGAACCATCCAATTTGTCTTTTCTGTTTTTCGTTTTCATCCTTTTGAGTTTTAGAATTTAACTATTGATATTTTTGTTGATATATTTTAACAGCGGCTGCCTCATTTTTAGTGCGTTTTACTTTTAAGGTAATAGAAGTAGCAAAACAAGCGACACCCAGAACTCCCATAACAACAGAACCTGCTATTTCATCATTTAAATAACCATTATTTGAAGAAGGACCATTACTACTCGGTTGAGATGCAATAGCCATTGCAGCAATAGCACAAGGAAAAAATCCAAATCCTACATATTGTCCTGCAGCTTGTTTTTTTGCCAATTTTATATGACTTGTAATTTTAGGATCATTTAAATTCAGCAAAATGGAATGCATTTCACTATTCCCAATTATGGCACCATTGTACATAAACTTAGTAGCACCAAACGGTTTAAGTGATGGATAAACTGTTGCTTTTGGAACATAATACTCTGCTTTCTTTGCAATTGGCTGAACAGGAGCTTGATATTGAAAAGTTTCATTTGTTCCATTATTATAGTTAATGGAAGCTAGATCATTTTTCAATTCTGCATAAGCTGGTCCATTTAAGTTTTCTGATTTTTTATACTTAATCTGTATTTCTGTAATTTCAGTTACCTTTCCTATTACTACACTTCCATTTCTAAAATGTAAAGTATCTTGAGACTTTGAAATGTTTGTTGTAATTAGCATTGTGAATAGTGTTCTGATTGCTAGTGTTTTGGTTTTATATATTATAGTTTTCATAATTTCTATTTTTAGGGGGTTGAAATGATGATTATCTTTTTCTGTAATTAAATCCAACTAGCAAACTAACTTTCATACCAGTTTCATATTTAACATCCTTTGTTGTTCCATCAGCTTGTTGAACTTTAGCTACTTTTCCTACAGAAGGTATGAAAGCTAAGTTTACTGGGAAATAAACTTTATCCGACTTAAAAGACATTCCGGCTGCGATTACCATACCGAAGTTTGTAGATGTTTTATAATATCCATTGGTAGTTTTAACTCCATAAATAGAAACATTTGGACCAACACCTACTTCTATTCCTTTTTTATTTCTTAACCCAATTAATGCAGTAATAGATGGAATAAATTTTCCCATATCAATTCCTCCAATCATTGGGAGAAATTCTACCATTCCTGAAATTCCTGTTTTTGTTGTAAACATTCTTTTCTCAAACTGCCATCCAAATTGTGAATATATGTTACGTTTACCTTCATTAAACAACTGATCTCTATAAACTCCTGGACCAACAAGTGTTGCTCCCACTCTCGGACCTCCATACTTTCTAGCTTCTTGGTCCATGATATCGTCATCGTCATCTTTTTTCTCAACTTCAACAACAACTGTTTTCGGCACTTCTAAAATTGTAAATACTTCTTTTTTTGTAGGTGAATTATTATAAACTTTTTTTACATCTAATGAAGACTTCAGCCCTCTATAATCCATTCCTTGTTGCGAAATGTGGTACGAGATGGATTTTGAATCTATCATGTCAATGGTACATTTGATGCTATCGCCTTTAGTAGTATATATAAGATCTTGATTTGCGTAATCAGTACTTACATATAAATTACCTTCATTTACTGGCTCAGCAAAACTTTTTTGTTCTGGAACATTTGCAAAAACATCTTTCAATCCATTCTCATATTTTATCATAAAAATGTTTGCTTTTTGTTCAGAATACATTGGCCCATCTATATAATCAAAGCTTTTGTATTTTATTTCAGATGGTCCAACTTCAATTACTTTTACTTTTTTTTCATTGCCATTTTTAAATGTCATTACATCTTGTGAAACGGCTAGCGTGCTTATTGAAACAGCGCAAATTAATGTTGTTACTTTTGTTTTCATTTTTTGTTGGTTATAGGGGGTTAGATTTTTTTTTATTGTACTAGTTGATGGATAATTAGATTAATATTTTCAATTGTACATATTGCAATCGCAAGGATAAAAAGGACGATACTACACTTTAGTAGAGCTCCTAGTTTTGATGTAATTTGGATTTCTGTTTTCATGTATATAGGGGTTTAGATTGTTATTTTTATTCCTGCATTTAGTCTAGCACCAACACTCATTGATGGTATTGGCCCCAGTTCACTAATACTAAAAAGATGTATTCCTTTTCCATCTAATAAGTCAATCGAAAACTTTGGAGTAAATGTTTCTTGAGAACTTTTTTTGTATTCCTTACGAGCTATTAAATAACTTTTAAGTGATAGGTTCTTAATGCTTTTATTGCATTGGTTAACGGAAGCAGTATTTTTTAGAAAACAAGTGTTTTTCTTAGTTTGTCCTATCATTTGTGAGCAGATTAGGATTTGAATCAGTATTAGTAGCATGTTTTTCATTTTGAATGGTATTTGGTTTATTTCTGAAGCAAATCTAGGCCGAGAAAAAGGGCTATGGAAACGGACTTCCGCTACAGATAAATGGTTTGAGGCGCTCTATCGCAAAAAAAAGAAAGGGAAAGGGAAAAAACTGGTCAAATTTGCAATTTTTGCAAATGGATTTCATACTTTTAGTAAAAATTGCAAATATTACTAACCCGATTATTGATTAATGCAAAATTATTATGGCTAAAAAAGTAGAAGAATCTGCACAAAGTGTTTTAATGCAAGGAATAAAAGCTGCATTACCTGCTAATATTTCGTTTGTTGATGAATTGGCTGATTTACTAGGAGTTAGTAACGACAGCGCCTATAGGAGAATTAGAGGAGAAACTGCATTAAGTATTGAAGAAATTGCACTTCTTTGCAAACATTTCAAAATTTCTTTTGATGCTTTTATTGGGAATACTAGTAGCAACAATACAGTTAGTTTTGCCTATAAACAGCTAAGCAGCCATGTAAATTCATTTCACGAGTATCTTGAAGGGATGAAAGGAGATCTATCAAATGTTATGAAATTCCCTGAAAATGATCGTTCAGTCATATATGCTGCAGAAGATATTCCAGTATTTCAGCATTTTGCTCACCCTTTCTTAACTGCATTCAAAATATTTTACTGGAACAAATCTATTTTAAATTCTCCTGGATACGAAGACAAAAAATTTGATACAATTCATGTTGATACTGAATTGATAAATATTGCGAAGGATATTTATGATATGTATTCGAAAATTTCTTCAATTGAAATATGGTCGGATGATACAGCAACTAGCACATTAAAGCAAGTTGAATTTTATTGGGATGCCGGAGCTTTTCATAGCAAAGAAGATGCATTAAAGGTATGTGGAGAACTAAATCTATTATTTGCAAGAATTAACAAGCAAGCAGAAGCCAATGTGAAATTTGATTCAAACGATAAGCCAGCTAGCACTGAAAAAAACTATGAATTATACCACAGCGATGTTATGATTGGAAACAATTGTGTAATGTCGCAAATGGGACCAATGAAAGCAGCTTATATTTCGTATCATACTTTTAATGTGATGCCTACAACCAACCCTGGTTTTTGTAATGAAACAGACTTATGGTTAAAAAACTTAATCCGTAAATCTAATCTTATAAGTGGTGTAGCTGAAAAACAACGTTACCGTTTCTTTAAGCGCATGGACGAATCCTTAAAGAAATTGGTTCAAAAAATCGAGAATGACTAACGATTTAGCTTCTTTTCTAGAAGAAAAATACGATAAATACAATCGGCCTGATTTTATTGAGAGTGATCCTATTTCCATTCCACATCAATTTAGTAAAAAAGAAGATATTGAAATTGCAGGTTTTTTAGCTGCGACAATTGCTTGGGGACAAAGAGTAACGATAATCAACAATGCAAATAAGATGATGAAATTGATGGGAAACAATCCTCATGATTTCATTATGAGTGCTAAACAAAAAGATTTTCAAATATTCGATTCTTTTGTACACCGCACATTTAATGGTGTAGATGCTGTTTTTTTTATGAAGGCTTTGCAAAACATCTATAAAAAACATGGGGGCTTAGAAAAAGTATTTCTACCTTATTCCAGTAATGGCGAGACTACTTTAAATGCGATTACCAATTTTAGGAAAATCTTTTTTTCTATTGAACATCCTTATAGAACAGGAAAACATGTTTCTAATCCAATTGAAAACTCATCTGCAAAGCGTTTGTGTATGTATTTACGCTGGATGGTGAGAAATGATAAGCGTGGAGTAGATTTTGGAATTTGGAAATCGTCATTGCTTCCCTCCCACTTAATGTGTCCGCTAGATGTGCATTCGGGAAATGTTGCTCGAAAATTGGGATTATTAAAACGCACTCAAAATGATTGGAAAGCAGTTGATGAATTAACTTCTAATCTTAGAAAGTTGGATGCTAAAGATCCAGTAAAATATGATTTTGCCCTGTTTGGATTGGGCGTTTTTGAGAAATTTTGAGGTTGCTAGTATTTTTTTCATTATATTTGTCCTTTAATGAGCTTTACCTACCCTGCATTTCTGTTCGCACTTTCAGCAATCGCAATTCCAGTCATCATTCATTTATTCAATTTCCGAAAATTTAAAACCGTTTATTTTAGCAATGTTCGCTTCTTAAAAGAAGTAAAACAGGAAACTCAAGCAAAATCAAAGCTAAAACATCTTTTAGTATTAGCATCTAGAATATTAGCCATCATCTTCTTAGTCTTCGCTTTCTCACAGCCTTTTATTCCAGCTGAAAACAATAAAATACCAGTTGGCGATAAAACTATCAGCATTTTTATAGATAATTCTTTCAGCATGGAAGCCATCAATAAAAATGGAACTTTACTGGATGAAGCAAAAAAAAGAGCATTAGAAATTGTTTCAGCATATAAACCAACTGATAGATTTCAACTATTAACCAACGATTTTGAAGGAAAACATCAACGCTTGGTCAATAAAGAGGAATTTATTGAATTGTTGGATGATGTGAAAATCAGTCCTGCATCACGCTATTTATCAGAGATCGCACTGCGACAAATGGATGCTTTTCAGCAAATCAATAAAAACAAAATCTCCTTTATCATTTCTGATTTTCAAAAAAGCATTATTGATGCCGAACAATTGAAAAATGATACATCCATCAACTTTAATTTCATCCCCTTAATTGCAGCAGAAAAAAGCAATGTTTTTATCGACACATGTTGGTTTGAAAGTCCGGTTCGACAATACAATCAAGTAGAAAAATTGCATGTCCGCATTAAAAATGTCTCTGACAAAGTGCTTGAAAATAACTCTATAAAACTGTTCATTAATAATATTCAAAAAACACCTGCCAGTTTTAATATAGATAAGAACAATGAAACAGAAGTAGTTCTTTCCTTTTCATCTAAAGAAACAGGAATTCAGCACTGCAGAATTGAATTAAATGATTACCCGGTAACATTCGATGATAAATTCTATTTTAGTTTTGAAGTAGAAAAAAGCATTACTGTATTGAGTATAAATGGCTCAGGTGTTGACCCAACAACCTCCCGCTTAAGCAAGCTTTTTGGTGCCGATTCTCTATTTATCTTTTCAAATACATTAGAAAACAAAATTGATTATTCAGCTTTAAGTAAAAACAAACTTGTAATATTAAATGAACTAAAAACTATTTCTTCGGGCTTGGGACAAGAGTTAAAACGATTTGTTGAAAATGGTGGAAGTTTGGTTGTTTTTCCTAATAAAGAATCGGAATTACTATCCTATAAAGACTTCTTTATATCCATACGAACTAATTATTATGAACGCCTTGATACAACAAATAGCAAAGTGGATAAAATAAATATGGAACATTTTATTTACAAAGATGTGTTCGATAAAAAAACAGTTAGTGCTACAAACCTTGACTTACCAAAAGTACACGAGCATTTTGTATTAACTAAAACAACAAAAAGTAATGAAGAGTATTTATTAAAACTTCAAAATGGAGATGCTTTTATGAGTTTGCACACTGTTGAAAAAGGTAAATGCTATCTTTCAGCTGTAGGCCTTTCCGAAGAATTTAGTACTTTGACAAAGCACGCTATTTTTGTCCCAACACTTTATAAAATTGCAATGTATAGTCAAGTTTCACAACCACTTTTTTATACTATTGGAATGGATGAAACAGTGGAATGTAGTATAATTATAAGCGGAGAAAATGTATTTCATATTAAAAATGCAATTTCAAAATTTGATATCATTCCTGAGCACAAATTGCACGATTCAAAAACAGCAATCTTAGTACACAACCAAATAAAAAGTGCAAACAACTATGATTTGTATGCCAATACAGAGCTGATTGAAGGTCTTTCATACAATTTCGATCGAAAAGAATCCGATTTAACTTGTTATAAAACGGAAGAATTAAAAGAACTAATTTCTAAAAATAATTTTTCGAATATCAATATTCTAGAACTCGATTCAATGAATGCAACACAGTCGCTAATGGAGTTAGAACAAGGCAAAAAGCTTTGGAAAGTTTGTCTTATTTTAGCACTGTTGTTTTTAGGAATTGAAGTGTTATTATTGAGATACATGAAATAAAAAAAGTAGACAAAAAATAAAAGAATAGACAATAGACAATAAAAGAAAAAGCATTGGTCATACACACCAAGAATACGAATGAACTAATGAACGAGTAAACAATTGAACTAAATATGAACATACTTATCAAATCAGCTCACATCATCGACTCTAAGTCGGATCACAATGGTAAAGTGATGGATGTATTAATTGAGAATGGAACTATCAAATCCATTAAATCAAAAATTACACCTGACAAGAATGTGAAAGTAATTGAATCAGAAAATCTTCATATATCAAATGGCTGGGTGGACATGCAAGTAAGTTTTTGCGACCCTGGATTTGAGCACAAAGAGGACATTGAAAACGGAATTAAAGTAGCTTCGCACTCAGGCTATACGGGAGTTGCTGTGGTTTCTTCAACAAATCCAACCATACATTCTAAAGCAGAAGTTCTTTACATAAAAAACAAAACAGCACATTCGATAGTAGATGTTTATCCAATAGGAACCTTGTCTCACAAACTAGAAGGGCAAGATATTTCAGAGATGTACGATATGAAACTGGCAGGTGCTGTAGCTTTCTCTGACGATAAAAAATCAATAGGAAATGCTGGACTACTAATGCGAGCGTTACTCTACGCTCAAAATTTTGATGGATTGATAATCACACATTGTGATGAAAAAACAATTTCCAATGATGGAAAAATGAACGAGGGAGTTGTATCAACACAACTTGGTTTGAAAGGAATACCCGCTCTGGCAGAAGAGTTAATGGTTGATAGGAATATATTTTTAGCAGAATATACAAACGCCGCTATCCACATTGCAAATATTTCTACAAAAAAATCGGTTGACCTAATAAGACAGGCTAAAGCAAAAGGCTTAAAAGTAACAGCCTCTGCAAACATCTATAGCATTGCATTGGATGAAAGTTTGCTGACCGGTTTCGACAGCAATTACAAATTGAATCCCCCGCTTCGAACGAAAGAAGATGTTGAAGCAATAAAGAAAGGTGTTTCGGAAGGAATAATAGATGTAATTTCTTGTGATCATCGACCGCAAGATATTGAGTCGAAAGACATAGAATTTGACTACGCATCAAATGGAATGATTGGCTTAGAAACCGCATTCGGACTACTAAATACCAACAAGGGTAAACTGAAATTAAGCACTATAATAGATGCGATAACTATACATCCAAGAAAAATATTAAAACTTAAAGAATCAAGAATCGCAGAAGGAGAAATTGCCAACATTACACTCTTTAACCCAGAGATAGAATGGGTTTTCGAGAAAAAGCACATTTTATCAAAATCATCCAATACTCCTTTCCTAGGGATAAAATTTAAGGGAAAAGCAATTGGGATAATAAATAATAAGCAGTCCTCATTAAATAAAGGATAGAAGTACTTTAATATGCTCAGATTTTTGCAGATTGATATTTTTTTGTAGTTTAGCCTTTGGAAATTTTATACAAATGATTATAAACCAATAATTGATAGAAAAAATGCTTTTAAAGAAAAATTCACTCGTATTAAAAGGTGCATTGTTTATTGCAGCAAGTATGGTATTTGTAGCTTGCGGAAGCGATGCTCCTACCGATGAAACTATTGCTCCAACTGAAGATTCAGTAGTAGCTGAAGTGCAAACAGAAGAATTAACTTATTCACTTCCTTCGCCTTTGCAAATTGCTTCTATTTTTAAAAAGTCTGGATTAAAGTATAAAGCTGGTATTACAAGTGATTTAAAAGATCCTGCAAAATACACTTCGAACTTGAATAAAGCCATCAATCTTGGTGTTTATAGTGCTGATTTGTCTTATGCAGTTCTAAATAAGCAAAATCAAGAAGCAATGACTTATATGAAATTAAGCCGTCAGTTAGCTGATAACTTAGGTATGGGAACTGTTTTTGATCAAGGTAATTTATCAACCCGTTTTGAGAAAAATTTAAGCAACGAAGATTCTTTAGCTTATATCATTGCTGAATTGCAAATGGTTACTGATATGTATTTAGATGAAAACGACCAACAACAAATCACTTCAATTGTATTCTCAGGTGCTTGGGTTGAAAGTATGTATATCGGCTCTAAAGTTTATGAAAAAGGAAAAGACAAATCTTTGAACGGCAAATTGGCTGAGCAAATGACCATTTTAGGAAGTATTATTAATGCTTTAAAAGCAGAAGAGAAAAAAGATGCTGCAATTGGTGGTTTAATCGCTGATTTAGTTATTGTAAAGGATGTTTATGATGCTTTACCTTCTGTAAAAAACAACCCCGCAGGTGAAGATGATGCTGAAAAAGAATTAACATTAACAGATGACGAAGTAACTCAATTGACAACCAAAATTGAAGTTTTACGTGCAAAGTTTATAAACGGATAATTCTAAAAAAAATTAAATTAAAGGATATGAAATACGAAGTATTCACGAATACCTTAAAAAAAACCTTAAAGATGAGTAAAAAAGCATTTTGTATAAGTTTAGTTGGTTTAATATTCGTTTTTGGATTTACCACTATTCAAACAGCTGATAATTGTGATAAAAAAGCACTTACAACTAGTTGCAAGAAAAAATTGGATCCCTATAAATACGACAGCCAAAAATTTACTAAAATTAATTTCACTAAAAAAGCACAACAACTAGAAGTTGAAGTTCCAATTTTTATTGGTGAAAAATACCGTTTAGTTTTTAATACTTCTGGTATGCCAAAAGGAATTAAAATTAACGTGTATACTAAAGATAAAGAAGCAAAAAAGAGAGAAGCTATTTTCTCTAATAAAGATGCGAAAGCAGATGAAACTCAATTGATTTTTGATGTTCCTCGTGCCCGCAAAATGTATGTTGATTATGATGTCCCTGCAGATAGCACGAACGCTAAACTTACTGGTTGCATGATTTTTATGGTTGGATATAAATAATCTCTTATGAGAAAAAGTAAATTGATATTTACATTACTTATTATGGTTAGTGCGCTATTGTGTACTAACCATAATATTTTTGGGCAATGCAAGGCAAAAAGCATAATGAAAAGCTGTAAGCCTAACGTTCCTAAGCCATATAAATATGATGCGTACGTTGTAACTGAATTTATTTTTGACGATAAAGAGAAAAAAAAAGAAGTAGTGTTCACTGCTTTTCGTGGAATGAAATACCGCTTGATATTTTGCTCTTCAGGTTTTCAAGAGGAAGTAACAATGAATATTTACGATAAAAGTAATCGCGTTAAAAAAGGACGAAATAAAATTTATGATAACTCTCAAGGGGTCGACAATAATTTTTGGTCGTTTCAACCTCCTAAGCCCGGCACTTATTTTATTGAATACGAAGTTCCTAAAAGTACCACACCCGGTAAGGAAAAAAAAGGATGCGTAGTGCTTCTGATAGGCTATGCAGGCAAAGAAGAATTAGCTGAATAATTGTTTCGCAGACAATAAAACTTGCTTCTTTCCTCGCAATGACGGCAAAATGATTACTTTACCACAATGAAAAGAATACCGACTCTTTTACTTAAATTCATATTTCTTTTTTTTCTATTATTTTCATTCAACACTCTTTCCTCGCAATACAAGATCTCGAAAATTATTGAGGACAATAAAGTCAAAATTCCTAAGCCATATAAATACGATGGTTTTTTGATGAATGAATTTTCATTTGATCAAATCAATAAAAATATCCCAATAGAATTTGTCGCATTCAAAAAACAGAAGTATAAATTAATTTTTTGCACTTCTATATATGAAGAATATGTTTTGATTCGTATTTATGATAAAGCAAATCCAAAAGTAATAGTTGCGGAACAAAAGATGGATTCAAAAACTCCAACCTGGACCTATGAACCAGTTACAGATGCTACATATAGGATTGTTTACGAAGTCCCTCCAAGTAATACCGATGTCGACCATAAAGCTTGTATGGTGATGTTGATCGGTTTTAAAACGAAATAAAACAATTCTAGTTTACATCTGCATTCCTTTTTAAACGTCATTGCGAAAGAAGTGTGGCAATCTCTCCTCAATGGTGGCGAATCTTCTCATCATGAGAGATTGCCACATCACGCGAAAATGCTTGACTCGCAATGACGCTCCTTAATTTAGAAAAGTTTATCAATTATAGTTTCTTCCAAATCTGAAATTTGAAATTTTTAATACTTTTCTCGTATAATAAATTATCTTTGCGACCTTATTAATTCCTGCGTCCGTTTGTTTGGATGTTTGGTAAAAAACTGCAAAATGATCAAAATTACACTACCCGATGGTTCTGTTCGTGAATACGAAAAAGGAACTACTGCGCACGAAGTTGCGTTATCAATCTCTGAAGGTTTAGCGAGAAATGTTTTAGCAGCCAAAATAAATGGCGAAGTTTGGGATTCATCCCGACCAATCAACCAAGATTCAAAATTGGTTTTGCTGACCATGAACGATGCTGAAGGAAAATCAACGCTTTGGCACTCCTCTGCTCATCTTATGGCTGAAGCTTTGGAAGCACTTTATCCTGGAACAAAATTCGGGATTGGTCCGCCAATCGACAATGGTTTTTATTATGATATCGACCTTGGAGGAAAAAGTATTTCTCAAGATGATTTCAAAAAGATAGAAGATAAAATGCTTGAATTGGCGCGATTAGGAAGCGAATTCAAACGTACTGAAGTTTCTAAAGCAGATGCTATAAAATATTTTACTGAGAAAAATGATGAGTACAAACTTGATCTTTTGCAAGGATTAGAGGATGGAAGCATTACGTTTTATCAGCAAGGAAATTTTACAGATTTATGTCGCGGACCACATATTCCAAACACTGGTTTCATCAAAGCTGTAAAGCTAATGAACGTTGCTGGAGCATATTGGAGAGGCGATGAAAAAAATAAAATGTTAACTCGTGTTTACGCGATTACATTTACTAAACAAAAAGATTTAGCAGATTATTTAGTTCTTTTAGAAGAAGCAAAAAAACGCGATCACCGTAAATTAGGAAAAGAATTAGAGCTTTTCGCCTTTTCTGAAAAGGTTGGAATGGGCTTGCCCTTGTGGCTTCCGAAAGGTGCTGCTTTACGTGAACGTTTGATTCAGTTTTTGCAAAAGCAACAATTAAAAAGTGGTTATTTACCAGTTGCGACTCCGCACATTGGTAATAAAAACTTATACATAACTTCTGGTCACTATGAAAAATACGGAGCGGATTCATTTCAGCCAATCCGCACTCCGCATGAAGGAGAAGAGTTTTTCTTGAAACCGATGAACTGTCCGCACCACTGCGAAATTTATAAAACATCACCTCGCTCCTACAAAGATTTGCCAATTCGTTTTGCTGAATTTGGTACAGTTTATCGTTACGAGCAAGCTGGTGAATTGCACGGCCTGACTCGTGTGCGTGGATTTACACAAGATGATGCGCATTTATTTTGCCGCCCAGATCAAGTGAAAGAAGAATTCTGTAAAGTAATTGATTTGGTTTTATACGTATTCAATGCCTTAGGATTTACTGATTATACAGCACAAATTTCTTTAAGAGATCCAGAGAATAAAACTAAATACATTGGTTCAGATGAAAATTGGGCATTGGCAGAAGCTGCGATTATTGAATCCTCAGCAGAAAAAGGCTTAAAAACAGTGGTTGAATTGGGTGAAGCGGCATTTTATGGTCCGAAACTCGATTTCATGGTAAAAGATGCGATTGGACGTAAATGGCAATTGGGTACAATCCAAGTAGATTACAACCTTCCAGAGCGTTTTGAGCTGGAATATACAGGTAGTGATAACCAAAAACACCGCCCCGTAATGATCCACCGGGCTCCTTTTGGGTCTTTAGAGCGTTTTATTGCAGTTTTGATAGAGCATTGTGCTGGGAAATTCCCGCTGTGGTTGACTCCTGACCAGGTTGCTGTACTTCCAATTAGTGAAAAATACAATGATTACGCAAATAAAGTTTTAGAATTGTTAAAAAATTACGATATTCGCGGCCTCGTAGACGATAGGAATGAAAAGATAGGGAAGAAAATACGAGATACTGAATTGCAAAAAGTGCCGTACATGTTGATTGTAGGGGAAAAGGAAGAAGCTGAGAACAAAGTTGCAGTTCGAAAACAAGGCGATGGTGATTTAGGAACCTTTGATTTAGAAGCGTTTGCGGAAATTATCAACACAGAAATTAGAAAACAGATTTAATAAATAGAGTATTAACAAATTTAGGAGGAACAAGGTATAGCAGCTCCATTTAACAACAATTCAGGCAATAAATTTAATAAGCCTGCACCAGGAAAATTTGTAAAACCCGGCACTTCAGCAACAGGAACAGCTCCTGCGGCAAACGTTGATAGACGTTTTGGAAGAGGCGGACAAAGAAGAAGAGAAGAGCTTCACGCAATTAACGAACGCATTAGAGCGAAGGAAGTACGTGTAGTTTTTGAAGGAATTGAACCAGGAGTTTATCCAATTGATAAAGCCTTGGCAATTGCTAAAGAAGCAGGATTGGACTTAGTGGAGATTTCTCCAACTGCAGTTCCACCGGTTTGTAAAATAGTTGACTATAAAAAGTTTTTATACGATCAAAAGAAAAAACAAAAGGAACTAAAGTCGAAAGCTGCTAAAACAGTTATTAAAGAAATTCGATTCGGTCCACAAACAGATGAGCACGATTTTAATTTTAAGAAAAATCACGCCATTAAGTTTTTACAAGAAGGTTCAAAAGTAAAAGCGTTTGTGTTTTTTAAAGGTCGTTCAATTTTATTTAAAGAACACGGAGAGATTTTATTACTTCGTTTTGTGAATGAACTTGAAGAATACGGAAAACCAGAGCAAATGCCGGTTTTGGAAGGAAAGAAAATGATTATGGTGATAGCACCGAAAAAGAAATAATCAGTAGGCTTTGGTAGTCGACAATTAAAAAAATAAAAAGAGAACAAAAACAAAAAATAATTTTACAATTTTTCAGTATTTAATTTTTAATCAATAAGTAAGATGCCTAAAATGAAAACGCATTCAGGAGCGAAAAAAAGATTTTCGTTAACTGGAACAGGAAAAGTGAAAAGAAAACATGCTTTTAAAAGTCACATCTTGACAAAAAAGTCAACAAAAGCTAAACGTGCTTTAACAGGTACAACTTTAGTGGATGTTACAGATTTGCCACGTGTAAAAGCAATGCTTACGATAGGTAAGTAGTAATTATTGCGTCACCCTGAGCGTAGTCGAATGGGAAGCAAAAACGAATGCCTATTAAAAAAGAAAAACAATTCAATTAGTATAAACCAGGAAATCAGCACAAAGAGTCTTTACGAAGACCGCTGAAACCAAAAAACAAAAAAACATGCCTAGATCGGTTAACTCGGTGGCTTCAAGAGCCAGAAGAAAAAAAGTATTAAAACAAACAAGAGGTTATTGGGGAGCAAGAAAAAACGTTCTTACAATTGCTAAAAATGTTTTAGAAAAAGGTTTAACTTACGCATACCGCGATAGAAAACAAAAGAAACGCACTTTCCGTGGAATCTGGATCCAACGTATTAACGCTGGTGTTCGTCCTTACGGAATGTCTTACTCAGTATTTATGGGTAAAATTCACGCTAAAAACATTGATTTAAACCGTAAAGTTCTTGCTGATTTAGCTATGAACAACCCGGATGCTTTTAAAGCAATTGTTGAATCAGTAAAATAGATTTTTTTTTATTATTTAATGCTACGACAGAAAAGGTTTCACAGAAATGTGAGACCTTTTTTGTTTAATTTTACTTCATGAGCAAATCCTACTCAAAACAACTCACTTTCATCCTTGCACTTTTTGTTTGTTTACTTCTCATGCTTTGCTATTTCAACCGCTTAGCTACAGATGATTACTATTTTATTTGGGACGTCAGACATAACGGAATCATTGGAAATGTAAAATCGCAATATATGGAATGGTGCGGACGATTTGCTGCAACATTTGCAATGGGTATTATATATAAATACTTCGATATTCAATATTCGTATTACATGCTATTCCCCTTGTTTTCTGCTGTTTTACTTTCAACCGGAATCTATTTCTTACTCGGGAATCTTTCTTCAAAAATCTCCATCACATTTACAAAATCACATAAATCACTTGCTGCAGGTTCTTTTACAGCATTGCTCTATTTCCTAAGTATTGACATTGGAGAATCGTGGTTCTGGTTTTGCGGACTCAGCTCCTATTTGTGGAGCATTATTGCATTTGTTTGGGCATGCATTTTCCTCAGCAATACAAAACATGCTTTACTTTCTACATTAAGCGCAGTAATATGTTTTATATACATTGGTGGCTCATCTGAAGTATATTCTGCTATTTACGGACTATTCT
The DNA here is from genome assembly GCA_945879015.1 of Chitinophaga pinensis. Classification (GTDB taxonomy): domain Bacteria; phylum Bacteroidota; class Bacteroidia; order 2-12-FULL-35-15; family 2-12-FULL-35-15; genus 2-12-FULL-35-15. The sequence goes on from CAMCUO010000020.1 coordinate 26,320, forward strand.
TTACTATTTTATTATTTAGAAACTATCGTAAATCAGAAAACATAAATCTGTTTATTTCTTCCAACAAAAAACTTCTAATCGTTTATGGTGCATTTGCCATTTCTTTCATTGTTTTTTTAATTGCTCCAGGCAACTATTTACGCGATGGACTTTTCCCGGAACATCAATTTTGGTATTCATTTTTCATTACAGCAAAATCATTTGTGAAATTTGGAATCTTTTATTTACCATTTAAATTGTCTTATATACTTGTGTTTGCAACTCCTTTACTGTTTCTCGGAAATACCTTAAAGTCTATTGATTTAAAAATATTTAATCTTTCGTTCAAATCGTTCTTTATAAAGTCAAGCATTCTTTTTATCGGAGTTCTATTCATTTTCTTTTTTATGGTTGCTTATGTAATGGTTGAAACGGGTCCCCCACGTATGTGGTTTTTTGTTTCATTCTTACTTTCCATTTATTGCTGTATCATTTCTTTTTATGCAGGATACAAAAATGTTTTCAATATAAAACAAGTACTTTTTCTAAAAAACGGAAGTATTATTTTAGGAATAGGATTAATCGTTTTTCATCTAATTACTCAATTTCCCATTGCTTCAAAATATTCGAAAGCAAACGATGAAAGAATAGAATTCATTACCGATTTAAATACGAAAATTGAAAAAGACACATTAATTTACCTTTCTCCACTGCCAAGTCCTGGAATGCTTTATTCTACTGAAATAGCAGGCGATACAAACCATTTTACCAACAAGGAATTGCGATTGGGATATGAACTAAAATTTCATGTGGCGCTCCGAAAGTAAAAGGTTTAAACACCCTTCGACTGCGCTCTGGGTAAACTCCGACACATAGAAAAAAGGGGAAAGTGGGGAGTGTTATTTCATAGAAAAATAAATTTTTAACAGAGAGATTTCTATGACTGAAACTTGTTTCAGTACTATGCAAAACATACAGAAAATAAAAAATGTACAATTGAAAGAAGTATCTATAAATATTCGAATTGGCTAATTCACAACTGAAATCAACTATGTCTCTATGTGTTAAAACCCCCGTCACCCAATAGAAAACCACAAATGTGAATTGTTTTGCACTTACCCCAATAAAAACTTATTTTTACACTGAATTTAACAACAACTTATGACTAAAATTTTAATCGCTACAGAAAAAGCCTTTGCTAAAACAGCTGTTGAAGGGATAAAAAAAATAATTACAGAAGCTGGTTATGAAATTAGCCTGTTAGAGAACTACACAAATGCAGAGGATTTGATTAAGGCAGTGGCTGATGCAGATGCAATGATTATCAGAAGTGATAAAGCTACTAAACAAGTGATTGAAGCCGGTAAAAACCTAAAGCTGATTGTTCGTGCTGGAGCGGGTTATGATAATATTGACCTTGCTGCTGCTACCGAAAAAGGAATTGTTGCAATGAATACACCCGGACAAAATTCGAACGCTGTTGCAGAGTTAACCTTCGGAATGCTTGTGTTTATGGCAAGAGCAAACTTTAAAGGTGGCTCGGGAACAGAATTAAAAGGAAAGAAAATAGGCATTCATGCATACGGAAACGTTGGAAAAAATGTAGCCCGCATCGCAAAAGGATTTGAAATGGATGTATACGCATTCGATCCATTTGTTTCTAAAGAAGTAATTGAAAAAGACGGAATCAAAGGCGTTAACTCTGTTGAAGAGCTTTACAGTAATTGTCATTATATTTCTTTGAACATTCCAGCAACTGAAAAAACAAAGAACTCTATTAATTTAGAGTTGTTGTCGAAAATGCCTGTTGGGGCTACCGTTATCAATACTGCAAGAAAAGAAGTAATCAACGAAGCAGAATTAAAACAAGTGTTTGAAAAGCGTCCTGATTTTAAATATATCTCGGATATCATGCCGGGTAATCACGAGGAACTTTTGAAATTTGAAAACAGATACTATTGCACGCCTAAAAAACAAGGAGCTGAAACGTCAGAAGCAAACATCAATGCTGGATTAGCAGCCGCTAATCAGATTGTGAAGTTTTTTAAGAATGGTGATAAAACATTTCAAGTAAATAAATAGAAATGGCATAATCACCACTAAGGCACTAAGTACACTAAGAAAAGATAATAAAAAAATAAAACTAAGTGACCTAAGTGCCTTAGTGGTAAAAGGAAGAACAAACATGGCAAACATAATACCCTTTAAAGGCACAAGACCCGCTCGTGACAAAGTCCACCTCGTTGCATCCCGCTCCGTAGATGGCTATAACACTGCCGAGTTACACGACAAACTTGCAAGTAACCCATTTTCTTTCTTACATGTTATTAGTCCAGATTTTAGTGATGGCAAACGTTCTAAGCCTGGTTCTATTGAGCGCTTGCAAAAAGCAAAAGCAAAATATTTAAAATTTGTTGAAGAAGAAGTTTTTGTGACGGATGAAAAACCAACTTATTATATCTATCAGCAATTAAAAGACTTAAATGTTTATACTGGAATCATTGGTTGTAGCAGTATTGACGACTATTTTAACGGAGTAATAAAAATTCACGAACAAACATTAACGGATAGAGAAGAAAAATTAATGCATTATTTGGAAGTTTGCGATTTTAATGCAGAACCTGTTTTATTTTCTTATCCAAATGATAAAGTAATTGATGAACTAACTGCAAAATCAATACAAACAGAACCCGTCTATGATTTCACTACAACTGATCGAGTTAGACATAAATTATGGTTAGTAAACGATTCAACAACTGTTTTAACTATTCAAGAACGCTTTTCACAAATTCCAGCAGTATATATTGCGGATGGACATCATCGCTCTGCTTCTTCTGGACTGCTCGGTAAATTGCGCAGAGAGAGGAATGCTAAGTATACAGGAAAAGAACCTTATAATTATTATTTAGGAGTTTTCTTTCCCGAAACACAATTAAAGATCTTTGATTTTAATCGTGTGGTTAGAGATATTAATGATTTGTCAGTAAATGATTTTATCAAAAAGCTTTCTGATAAATTTACAATTGAAGAAAAAGAAGAATTATACAAACCTTCTAAAAAGCATAACTTCAGTATGTATTTAGAAGGGAAATGGTATTCCTTAGATGCAAAAAAAGAAATCATTCACAACGAAGAACCTGTTGGAAGTCTGGATGCATCCATACTTACAGAACACATCCTCTCTCCTATTTTAAATGTTCACGATTTAAAAACCGACAAGCGAATTGGATTTGTTTCAGGAATAAAAGGAATGAAAGAATTGAAACACCAGGTAGACAAATGGAATTTTAAAGTGGCCTTTGGCTTGTATCCAGTTGAAATGGACCAATTGAAACACATTGCAGATACAAATAACATTATGCCTCCGAAAACTACTTGGGTAGAACCAAAGATGAGAAGTGGCTTGGTGATTTATAGTTTAAGTGAATGAGCATTGCAAACAATATCCATAAAATAAAATCATCTCTTACTCCGCAAGTAACACTCATTGCGGTTACAAAAACACATCCTATTAATAAGCTTCAGGAAGTGTATGATGCTGGACACAAAATCTTCGGAGAAAATAAAGTTCAGGAGTTGGTTGATAAATATGCAGTCCTACCAAAAGACATTGAATGGCATTTGATTGGTCATTTGCAAAGCAACAAAGTAAAATACATTGCTCCGTTTGTTTCCTTGATCCATTCGGTGGATAGTTTGAAGTTGTTACAAGAGATAGACAAACAAGCAGAAAAGAATAATAGAATCATAAATTGTTTATTGCAAATATATATCGCAAAAGAGGAAACGAAATTCGGATTGAGTTTTGAAGAAGCCGAACAATTAATCCATTGCAAGGAACTCGAAGTCCTAAAAAACATAAAAATTAACGGTTTTATGGGAATGGCCACAAATACGAAGAATAATGAGCAAATTTCCAATGAATTCAAGTCGTTGAAAGCTTTTTACGACCAATTTTCCAATTTTTCAACCTTCAATTTTCAATTATCCAACTTAAGCATGGGTATGAGTTCTGACTATCAACTTGCAATTGAGCAAGGAAGCACCCTAATCCGCGTAGGAAGCTCTATTTTCGGGCAAAGAAGCTAATTTTTTCTCCCTTTCCAAGTTAACAAGTTTCGCTTAGCAAGGCTAATTTATCGATATTCCGACCTAAAAAACCGATATAAATGGAAAAAATTTGACTTATATTGAATTATGGTATATATTTGCTCACTAATTAAAAACAAACAAATCACATTACAATGAAAACAGGTACAGTAAAATTCTTTAACGAAGCAAAAGGTTTTGGTTTTATTAAAGACGATTCAGGTCAAGAAATTTTTGTTCACGCAACAGGTTTGGAAGACAAAATCAAAGAAAATGACACAGTAACTTTTGATGTTGCTGAAGGCAAAAAAGGTTTAAATGCGGTAAACGTAAAGAAAGCTTAATATATTTTTGCTTTAAATAAAAAACCCAGAGCTAAACACTCTGGGTTTTTTATTTTATTTTGAAAACGATAACACAAACGTCATACTGAGCGGAGTCGAAGTGTAAGGGATAAAAGCTATTCCGTCTTTGTAGAATCCGTTTTAATTGCAGTTGAATCTGTTACAGGCGCTACAACAGCTTTTGGAGCAGGCTTCACTTTCTTTTTGTTTTTATGTGTTCCAGTAAAATTATAGCTATGAATAATTTTACCTTTTTTACGGATAAGTGCAGTACCACTAATATTGTCTCCTTCTACTGAACCTTCCCAAGAAAAACGTCCTTCATCAGAATTTTTTGATTCAACTGTAAATTTATACACTGGACTTCCCGAACTTGAATCCGTTTCACACTGATAATCTGTTTGAGGAAACTGCGCTTGAAACATGAAGTTGGTGTTGAATTTTTCCCCAGCTAAAAAGCTTACATTATCATTTATTGGCTCAGATTTTTTCTTTCCTTCTTCAATAAGAGTTACAGCATAAATTCTACCGCTTAATGGGTGTTTCTTTTTTGCTTGAGCAAAGCCCGCTATCGTAAATGCTGATAATAGAAGTAAGAGAGTCAGTTTTTTCATTTTAATTTTTTTTAGTGAGCAGCAATTTTATCCGACATGTATTGTCCAGATTTTAATTTTCCAACAATTTTAGAGAATGCATCCAAAGTATAGTTTACATCTTCCAACGAATGCACTGCTGTTGGAATCAAACGAAGAATAATCACTCCTTTTGGAACAACTGGATAAACAACCATTGAACAGAAAATATTGAAATTTTCACGCAAATCTAAAATTAAATTTGTAGCCTCTGGTATTGAACCATTCATGAATACAGGCGTTACAGATGAATTTGTTAATCCAATTTCGAAGCCTGCTTTCTTCAATCCACTTTGTAAAGCATGAGTAATTTCCCACAATTTATCTTTGTATTCAGGATGATTTCTCATTAATTCTAATCTCTTCAAAGCACCAACTACCAATAGCAATGGCAAAGATTTAGCAAATATCTGTGAACGCATATTGTAGCGTAAATATTCTACAATTTGTTCTTCACTAGAAATAAATCCTCCGATTAAAGCAAATGATTTTGCAAATGTTCCAAAATAAATATCAATTCCATCTTGACAACCTTGCTCCTGCCCTGTTCCACCGCCTGTTTTACCCATTGTTCCGCATCCATGCGCATCATCAACAAATAAACGGAACTTGTATTTGCTCTTTAAAGCAACAATCTCTTTTAGTTTACCTTGTCGACCACTCATTCCGAATACACCTTCTGTAATTACTAGAATAGAGCCATTTTGAGCTTCAGCTAATTTTGTAGCTCTCACCATTTGTTTTTCGAAATCTTCAATATCGTTATGCTTAAAAACATAACGTTTTCCCATGTGCAAACGCACACCGTCCAAAATACAAGCGTGTGATTCAGCATCGTAAACAATTACATCGTGCCGATCAACTAAGCAGTCGATTGCCGAAACCATTGCTTGGTAACCGAAATTACAAAGGATAGTAGATTCTTTAAAAACGAAAGCTGATAATTCCGACTCTAATTGTTCGTGTAAATTTGAATTCCCGCTCATCATACGAGCACCCATAGGCATTGCAAAACCGTAGGATGCTGCAGCATCTGCATCAGCTTTGCGCACTTCAGGGTGGTTTGCCAATCCAAGATAGTTGTTCAAACTCCAATTTAAACGCTCTTTTCCACGGAAAATCATTCTTGGTTTAATATCTCCTTCTAGTTTAGGGAAAGTAAAGTAGCCATGAGATTCTTTTGCGTGCATTCCAATTGGTCCACGATTCGCTTTTATCTTTTCAAATAAATCCTTCATATTGTCGTTATTGTATAGTTTTTAAAAAATTAGCGAAGCGAAATTAATGGTTTATCGCCTATTTTCAAAGGGATTTTAATTAACAAAATAGGTTCGCTGATTTAATAAGAAATATTGCATTTGTTTCATCCAAAAATCTTATATTTGCAGTCCTTTTATGCGAAATAAACAATTTTATATCCTATTTTTATTGATTTCTGTTATTGCATTGTCTTCTTGCACTAACAAGGAGCGAGTTTACGATTCAACAGGAAACAGCAAAAAGAAGCGTTTTGATTTCACAATCGGGAAGTTTAACAAACTTGTAAAAAGTGGTGATATGGATGCGAAATTTGTTGCAGCCGTAAAGTATTTCGACAAAGAAGAATATACCAGAGCACTTACCTTGTTTGAAGAGTTGATGGGTGTTTACAGAGGAACATCTAAAGGTGAAGAAGTTCATTATTACTACGCTTATTGCAGTTATAATTTGAGCGATTATATTGTGGCTGGGTATCAATTCAGAAACTTTGTAAGAAATTTCCCTACTAGCAAACATGCAGAAGAATGTGCTTACATGAATGCTTATTGTTTTTATTTGAATTCGCCTGATTATATCTTGGACCAAATTGATACAAAACTTGCAATAAAAGAGTTTCAACGTTTTACCAGCCAATATCCGCAAAGTACTCGTATTCAAGAATGCAACGACATTTTGGATAAATTGAGAGGCAAATTGGAACTTAAATCTTACGAAAACTCAATGTTATATTATAACATGAGTGATTACAAAGCTTCGATTGTAGCTTTTGGTAATCATTTAAAAGATTTTCCTGGGACGAGCCATGCTGAAGAATTAAACTATTTAATTATCCGTTCTTATTATTTATTGGCTTTAAACAGTATTGAAGCTAAAAAACAAGAACGTTTTAAAGCTGCAACAGATCATTATATGAAATTTTTAGATAATTTTCCTAAAAGCGAATACTTGAAACAAGCTGAAATGGTTTATTCAAGTGCATTAAAAAGTTTAGAAAAGTATAACAAATCAACACTATAAATAAATTATCAAATGGACTACAAAAAAACAAATGCAGATTTAACAACTACCACTCGCGATTTAAGAAGCTTAGATGGTAAAACTGGTAATATCTACGAAAGTATTGCAATCATCTCTAAACGTGCTAACCAAATTAGTGCTGAAATGAAAGAAGAGTTGACTAATAAATTAGCTGAGTTTGCTTCAAACACTGACAATTTAGAAGAAATTTTTGAAAACCGTGAACAAATCGAAATTTCTAAATATTATGAGCGTTTGCCAAAACCTTCTTTGATTGCTATCCAAGAATTTTTTGACGATAAAATTTACCACCGCAACCCAGTTGCTCCAGTGGAAAACAAATAATTTTAAAATACATTTAGCAGTTCGCTTTATCCTGTTTCGATTTTATTGAAATTAGTAATAATTGCGAACTGCTTTTTTATTGCATCGTACTGCGATTAAACAAAGTAGTAATACTATGTTCAAAAACAAAAACATATTAATTGGGGTAACCGCTAGCATTGCTGCTTATAAATCAGCATTTTTGGTTCGTTTACTTATTAAAGCTGGAGCTAATGTCAAAGTGATTATGACGGATTCAGCTCAAGAATTTATAACTCCACTAACGCTTTCTACCCTTTCTAAAAATCCAGTATTAATTGATTTCACTAAAAATAAACAAGGTGAATGGAATAACCATGTGGAACTAGGTTTGTGGGCTAATGCTTTTATAATTGCTCCTGCATCTGCAAATACGCTTGCAAAAATGGCAAATGGGATTTGTGATAATTTATTACTTGCGACTTATCTTTCTGCTAAATGTCAAGTTTATGTTGCTCCAGCAATGGACTTGGATATGTACAAACACAAAAGCACAAAAGATAATTTAAAACGCATTGAATCTTTTGGAAATAAAATTATAAATCCTGGAACAGGCGAATTAGCAAGTGGTTTGTATGGTGAAGGGCGTATGGCTGAGCCCGAAGAAATTATTGCTTTTTTAGAAAAGGCATTCGCTAAAAATTTACCATTCGCTAAAAAAAAAGTCTTGGTAACAGCGGGTCCAACCTACGAAGCAATTGATCCAGTTCGTTTTATTGGAAATCATTCTTCTGGAAAAATGGGATTTGCTATTGCGGAGGAATTCGCCAATCAAGGTGCTGAAGTAATATTAATTTGTGGACCTAATAATTTAAAAACAATTAATAAAAGTATTCAACGCATTGATATTACTTCTGCAGAAGAATTATTTAAATCTTCGATAAAGGCATTTAAGTCGGCCGACATCTCTGTTTTATCAGCTGCCGTTGCAGATTTTAAGCCATCGATAACTGCAAATCAAAAGATAAAAAAATCTACAGGAACTAAAGCAATCGATTTAATTCCTACAAAAGATACTTTAGCAGAACTAGGAAAATTAAAAACAAAAAAACAATTATTAATTGGATTTGCTTTAGAAACTCAAAATGAAATTGCTAATGCAAAAGAAAAAATCAAAAAGAAAAATTTAGATCTAATTATATTGAATTCATTGAATGATAAAGGTGCCGGATTTAAAACGGATACCAATAAAATTACAATTATTGATAAAAGCAATAAAATCACTAAATTTGAGTTAAAGAGCAAAGAAGATGTTGCAAAAGATATTTTAAAAACGATTCAAAATTTAAAATCTAAATAAGTGCGTAAAATAGTCATTTTAATATTTCTTGTAAGTGCTTTCAAGATGTCGATTGCGCAAGAACTTGATTGCAAAGTACAAATCAACTCTACGCAGATTGCTGGAACCGACAAACGTGTATTTGATGCGATGCAAACAGCTATTTATGAATTTATGGTAACTCGTAAATGGACAAATGAAACATTTAAAATTGAAGAGAGAATTGATTGCAGCATTTTAATAAATATTACAGAAAGAATTGGAGCAGACGAATTTAGAGGAACATTGCAAATTCAGGCTCGTAGACCAGTTTTTAAGACCTCTTATAACACAGCACTATTAAATTTTAATGATAATGACATCGTATTTAAATATACGGAAGCTCAGCCACTTGAATTTGTAGAAAACACTTATACAGGAAACCTTACTTCTATTCTTGCTTTTTATGCATATTTCGTGATTGGTTTGGATTATGATTCTTTTGCTTTAAATGGTGGAACTCCTTATTTACAAAAAGCATTAGCCGTTGTAAACAACGCTCAGAGCTCCGGATACCAAGGCTGGAAAGCATTTGATAGTAACAGCAACAGGTATTGGTTAATCAACAATATGCTGGATGCAACATTTACAAGTATGCGCGAAGCAATGTATAATATTCACCACAAAGGTTTAGATATTATGGCTGATAATAAAGATGCAGGAAGAGCTGTTATCCTTGAAAGCTTAGTAGAACTCAAAAAAGTACACCAAGTAAAACCACTTTCATTTAGTTTGCAAGTATTTTTTATCGCAAAGGCAGATGAAATAGTAAATGTTTTTTGTGGAGGTTTTCCCGATGAAAAAGCAAAAGTTGTGACTTTACTAAATGAAATTGATCCTACCAACAGTAATAAGTATAATAAGATTACGACTTGTAATTAGGTTACAGATGAGGCCCTTCGACTAAGCTCAGTGTGACAATTAGTATTTTCAAGAATATTCCTAATTTCAAATCGTCATCCCTTGCCACGACACTGGATCTCATTATTGTGAGCCGCAGTTTCTAACAGGGAGATTCCGTGTCGGGGCGCGGAATGACGGTTAGCCAACCGGTCCTTTTTCGCAATAGTATAAGAACTTATAACCACCAACTACAAACCAACCTTGTTAATTACTTTTAGAATTTCTACAAATTTTGGGCATCAAAAAACTTTAACTTAGCCTCGCTATGCTAAAGAATATTTCCGTACAAAATTATGCCCTGATTGATAAACTTGAAGTAGAGTTTACCGATGGCTTAACTATTATCACAGGAGAAACTGGTGCGGGGAAATCTATTTTGCTGGGTGCCTTAGGATTAATTGCTGGCAGTCGGGCTGATACACAAGCTTTGCAGGACAAAACAAAAAAATGTGTTGTTGAAGCAAATTTTAATATCAAAGGTTATTCTTTAAAAGAGTTCTTTTCTGCAAATGAATTAGATTATGATGTAACAACATCTATTCGAAGAGAAATAAATCCAGAAGGAAAATCACGCGCCTTTATTAATGATACGCCTGTAACGCTTAATCAACTCAAAGAATTAGCAGAATATTTAATAGATATTCATTCGCAACATCAAACGCTGACTTTAAATGGAAGTGCTTTCCAGCTTTCTGTAGTAGATGCTTTCGCTGATCATCAATCTGTGCTTGACGAATATGCTGAAGGATTTAAAAAATACAAGACTTTAGAGAAGCAACTCAAAGAATTAACAGAAAAAGAAGCGCAAGCAAAAAAGGATTTGGATTATTTTCAATTTCAATTCAATGAATTAGAAGATGCAAATCTGAAAGCCGACCAGCAATTAGCTCTGGAGCAAGAGCTAGAAACTTTGAACAATGCTGAAGATATAAAATCAAACTTATCAAAAGCTGGACATGGATTATCTGGTGGTGAGCAAAATTTACTTTCTTCTTTGAATGAAATCAAACTCATTTTGGCTGGAATGGCTAAATTCAAATCCGAAATTAATGAATTGAGTACTCGCTTATCTATTGCCTATATTGAGTTGAAAGATATTAGCAATGAATTGGAAGCATTGGAACAAGAAATTGTTTACGACCCTAAACGCATCGAAGCATTAACAGAAAAAATAGATGCTGTTTATCGCTTACAATTAAAACATCAGGTAAAAACAATTGAAGAATTAATTGCAATTAAGGATGATTTAAGTAATAAACTTCTTGATTTTAATTCCCTGGAAGCTGAAATCGACAAAGTATCAAAAGAATTAAGTGTCTTACAAAAATCATTGATGACACGAGCTAAAAAGATGTCGACAAGTAGGAAAAAATCAATTCCGAAGATTGAAAAAGAAATAGCTTCCCTCCTTTCTTCTTTATCTATGCCGAATGCACAGTTAAAAGTAGAACACACTGAATCAGAAATATTAACAGTTAGTGGATTAGATAAAGTAAGTTTTCTGTTTTCTGCAAATAAAGGAAGCGACTTTAAAGAATTAAATAAAGTAGCATCTGGAGGAGAATTATCCCGATTGATGTTAAGCATAAAATCATTAATTGCACAACTCACCGCTTTGCCAACCATTATTTTTGATGAGATAGATACAGGTGTTTCAGGTGATGTAGCTGATAAAGTGGGAAGCATAATGGATAAGATGGCAAACAAAATGCAAGTCATTACAATTACACATTTGCCTCAAATAGCGAGTAAAGGACAATCACATTTGTTTGTATACAAAGAAGACAAAAACAATAAAACGTATAGCAATATCAAAAAACTCACAGCTGAAGAAAGGGTTCAAGAAGTGGCAAAAATGTTAAGCACAGGCTCGCCAACAGCAGCTGCAATAAGCAATGCAAAAGAACTTCTTAAAAGTTAAACTTATTGTTATATTTGTCAAACATTCATTTATAATTCACCATTCATAATTTATAATTTCATTCATATGTCATACAACTTATTAAAAGGAAAACGCGGAATCATCTCAGGAGCATTGGATGAAAATTCAATTGCTTGGAAAGTAGCAGAAAAAGCACATGAAGAAGGAGCAATATTTGTTCTTACTAATGCACCAATCGCTATGCGAATGGGAGAAATAAAAAAATTAGCAGAAAAAACAAATTCCCAAATTATTCCTGCTGATGCTACAAGTGTTGAAGAATTAACAAACTTGTTTACGCAATCACAAGAAATATTAGGAGGTAAAATTGATTTCGTACTTCACTCTATTGGAATGAGTGTGAACATTCGTAAAAACATTCCATACACAGAATCTAACTACGATTACTTTGCAAAAGGAATTGATGTTTCTGCTATGTCCTTGCATAAAATGTTAGCAGTAGCTAAAAAAATGGATGCGATTAACGAATGGGGAAGTGTTGTAGCATTGACTTACATGGCGGCACAACGTACTTATCCGTTCTATACAGATATGGCAGATATTAAAGCAATGTTAGAATCAATTGCACGTAGTTTCGGATATCATTATGGATTAGATAAAAAAGTGCGTATCAATACTGTTTCTCAATCGCCAACAAAAACAACTGCAGGAACAGGAATTAAAGGCTTTGGTGATTTTTATGATTATGCAAATGCAATTGCGCCATTAGGAAATGCAAGTGCTGAAGATTGCGCAAACTATTGTATTACTCTATTCTCTGACTTAACAAGAATGGTAACAATGCAGAATTTATTCCACGATGGAGGTTACTCTTCTACTGGTGTGAGTATGGATGTGATGACGAAGCTGGGAGTTGAATAAATGGTAACTAAGTGATTAAGTAACTAGGTGACTAGGTAAAAAAGAAAGGAATCTCAATTGGGTTCCTTTTTTTTGTTGATAGAAATTTAACATCGATTTTTAGCAAAGAATAAAAAAAAACTGTATTTTCATACATTATAAATTGACATCTCTTTAATTTAAAACACAACCATGATAAAATCTACATTTCAAAAATCCATTTTGCTTGCAAGTACTTGCTTTATTGGAGCAATTGGAGCAAACGCACAGTTTTCATTCACAAACATGAATAGTTTAGTTCCTACTGCTACACATTGTGGTAACTCTATAACTGTTGTAGATGTTAACAATGATGGTCTTGACGATATTGTTAAAATGGACCAAGCAAGTGATTTAGTAGTTCAAATGCAAAATCTAAATGGAACTTATACTCATTATAATTTAGGAGATGTTGGAGCTGGAAACGTTTGGGGAATGGCTGTTGCAGATGTTGACCATAATGGTTGGAAAGATGTTGCAACCGGAGCGGGATCAACTTCATTGGTAAAATTATTTTGGTCTGGTAGCACAATTACCACTACTACAACTGTTTTAGCTGGTTCTTACTTTGTGCAGAATATTACTTTCGGAGATATTGATAATGATGGCTGGGTTGATTTAGCTGTGTGTGACGATAATGATTTTATGAAAATCTATAAAAATAATTCAGGTACTATGTCATTAACTACAACGTTAATTGATACAGAAATTAATCCTGGAATGACTTACGCTGGCGACCCATACGATTCAGGAAACTATGGAAGTGTTTGGTTGGATATCGATAATGATGGAGATTTAGATTTATATATCGCTCATTGTCGTCAAAGCGCATCGAGTTACAACGATGAAAGAAGAAGAGATCGTTTATTTAAAAATAACGGAGCTGGTGTGTTTACTGAAGACGCGGCTTCAACAGGAATGGAGTTGCCAGGAAATTATAAACAAACTTGGACTTCTAGCTTCGGAGATTTAGATAATGATGGTGACCAAGATGTTGTATTAACTAATCACGGAGAAAACAGTCAAATTTATTCGAACAACGGATCGGGTGTATTTACAGATGTTACAGCTGGTTCAGGATTCTCTACTTCATTTAATGCAATTGAATCTTTTGTTGAAGATTTTGATAATGACGGATGGTTAGATATTTTAATTTCTGGTCCAGGTTTGCGTTTATACAAAAATAATGGTGATGGAACTTACACACTAGCCACTAATGCTTTTGGTGGTGCTATGACAGCTTTCTTATCATTTGCAGCTGGTGATTTAAATCACGATGGTTTTATTGATTTAGTTGCTTCTTATGGAAATGTTTACAACACGCCTACTGCAGTAGATGATGTGTTGTGGATGAATGATAAAAACTCAAATAATTTTATCACTTTTAATTTAACAGGAACATTAAGTAACCAAGGCGCTATTGGTGCAAAAGTTATAATCACTGGTTCATTTGGAACACAAGTGCGTGAAGTAAGAGCGGGTGAATCATACGGTACAGAAAATTCATTTGATTTGCATTTCGGATTAGGTTCTGATGTTTCTATTACTTCTGCTGTTATTGAATGGCCTTCTGGTTTAACCAATACTTTTGGAACATTAAGTGCTGGACAATTTGTTACAGTTGTTGAAGGCGGTTGCGCTATTACTGATAACGTTATTCCTGGTCCACATGCATTTTGTACAGGTGGTTCGGTTAACTTAAATGCACCAACTGGATATACTTCTTATTTGTGGTCAAATGGAGCAACTACTCCATCTATCAATGTTGCAGCAACAGGCAACTATTATGTTACAGTTACAAACTCTACTGGTTGTGCAAACCTTTCTCCATTAATTACTGTTACTATGGATCCAAATGAAACTCCTTCAGTTGCTACTTCGGGTTCAAATTCTTGCTCTGGAACATTAACTTTAGCAAGTACGCCTGCTAGTGCTTATAGCTGGACTGGTCCGAGTGGATTCACTGCAACTACTCAAACAATTAATCCAACTCTTTCAGGAACATATAATTTAACAACAACAGGATTGTGTCAAACTTGGAATGCTCCTCCAACAGCAGTTACTATTTTAGCAACACCAGTTGTTCCAACAGGAATAGGCGCTTCTGGCTTAGGACCAATATCTTTAAATTTAAATGCTACAGGAACTAGTGGAGCAATTAATTGGTATGCAGCTGCTACAGGTGGTTCTACTCTATTACTTGGTAGTAGTTTCAATACACCAATTATTAGTACAACAACAACTTATTATGTTGACGAAACAAATATTTATCCTGGAGTGCTTGGCGGTGCTGGGCCACCAGACCATTTAGGTGCAAGTTTATATTCTTCAAGTTCAACAACAAATGGTTCAGTTGATTTTGATGTAATTGCAGCTTGTACACTTCAAACAGTTAAAGTGTATACCAATATGGCTGGACTAAGATTGATTCTTTTGCAAGATGCAACTCTTACAACGATAAACAGTTTATGGATTAACTTACCTGCTGATACAACAATTATAACTTTAAACTTTCCACTAACGCCAGGAACTGGTTATCACTTAACAACTGATGGACCAACAAACACAACTAGTTTTGGAACAACTAGTCCAAGAATGCAAAGAAGCAGTTCTAGTGTTTCATATCCTTATACCTTAGCAGGATTAGTTTCTTTAACAGGATCTAACCAGGGTCCATCTTTCTACTATTATTTTTACGATTGGAAAATTCAAGGAGCTTCAATCAATTGTATTAGTTCACCACGAGTTCCCGTTGTTGCAACAATTACAAATTCAACAGGCATTTCTGCAATTGATAGAAATAATGGTGTAACTATTTACCCAAATCCTGCAAACGATGAAGTAAATATTACGTTTGGTTACACAATGAATGAGACGACTGTGATTGAATTTACTGATATTACGGGGCGATTGGTAAAAACAGCTTCTGTTGAAAATCCAATGCAAGGACAAACAATTAAGTTGGATGTAGAAGCATTAAATGCAGGAACATATTTTATTGCTGTAAGAAATAAAAACAATAAGTTGGTTAGTAAGTTGACGCTGACGAAATAATAGATTTTAAATTATGAAAAGAGGAATCCGATTGGGTTCCTCTTTTTTTTGCAACAAACATTTTCTTCGAAAGTACGACCCCATCCGCGGTCGAAGATTTGTTAGCGATTGGAGTATCCGGAATGTTTATTGTTGTCTTCTTGTCTTTACGGGCAGGAAAATAAGTTTACTATTTCAAAAGATTATATCACTAAACATAAATAAAAAAAGGAACCCAATTGAGTGAGTTCCTCTTATAAAATATCTTTGCGTTCCTCGCGCTTTCTTTGTGTCCTTGGTATTAACTTCTTCCAACATGTCTCAAATGCACCACATGCGATCTAACAGCACTTAACACAGTTGGGAATTCTATATACGTTACTCCAAACTGTTGGCATGTCTCACGCACTAATTCACTAATTTTTGGATAATGAACATGACTTATACGTGGAAACAAATGGTGTTCTACTTGGTAATTTAATCCACCAGTAAACCAAGAAACGATTTTGCTTTTTGTTGCGAAGTTTGCCGTAGTTTGAATTTGGTGAACAGCCCACTCTGCTTCAACTTTATGATTATCGTTTGTAGGTGCTTCAAAATTTGCATCTTCAACTATGTGTGCCAACTGAAAAACAATAGCAATTACAAAACCACATATAGCAGCTATAACAGAATAACCAATGATTGTTTCAACTAGTCCAACCATAAATATTGGTAGCACCAAGAAAACTCCTATATAAGCTACTTTACTTACCCAAAAAATAACATGCTCTTTCGCATCCATTTTACGGAAAGGCAACTCTCCTATTTTACCAGTAAAGTATTTTTTAAAATCCTGAACAAAAATCCAAAGTAAATAAGTAGTGCAATACAAAATTGCCCAATAAACGTGTTGAAAGCGATGATACCAATGCTTTTTCTGATCTGCGTGAACGCGAATCCATGGTTTGATATCAATGTCTTCGTCCATTCCTTCAATGTTTGTAAATGAATGGTGATTTACATTGTGTTTGTATTTCCAAAGATAAACACTTCCACCCATTACGTTTAAGGAATAACCCATCATTTCATTTACCCATGTTTTTGTAGAAAAACTACCGTGAGCGCCATCGTGCATAACGTTAAAACCTATAGCAGCAAGGTTAATTCCAAGCAATAAACACAAGCCTAGAGCAATCCACACGTTAGGTGTAAAAAATACTAGAATTGTATATAAAGCAATAAGAGATAGAGAAAGCAAAGCGGTTTTGATATATAGTTTGTAATTACCGGTTTCCTTTATATTATTGGATTTGAAATAAGAGTCTACTTTTCCTTTAAGAGTATTAAAAAAATCGCTGTTCTTATTATTAAAACTTACTTTTTGCATTCGAGATTTGTTATTGATATTCAGGGCAAAGATAATCATTAAACAGCCTCATTCTCTGTTAAATAATCAAAAATCAACTGTTCAAAACTATTTAATTTTAGCTTTCAACGACCAGGTGAAAATAAATTCAGCAACCGTATCACCTTGTTCGTCTACGCCAATTGATTTTAGGTCGGTAGTTATGCCTTCTCCACCTTGTTTAACTTTAGCAATTATTTCGGCGATATGATTTCCGTCAGCACAAGTGAATGTAATTTTGCCTATGGCTTTTTTGAAGTAAGTCGCTTTGTTTTGGACAATCAACATTGAAACTGCTGGAGTAGATTCATAAATTGCATTCAACACTAATAATCCAGTACTCATTTCAGCAGCCATAGCCAAGCAAGCAAAGTACATGGAACGAAAAGGATTTTGTGTTAACCAACCAAATTTTACTGTTGTGATTGCTTTTGAATCGGATAGTTCTTTTACACGAACGCCTGCTATATAAGCCATTGGCAAAGACTTCAGCAAATAAATGCGGAAGAGAAAAGAGTTATTTACTAGTTTTTGAAATTTTGTGTTTGGCATTTTCGTTTTTATAATGTTTTCGTTACCTGCACTTCGACTCCGCTCAGTGTGACGGCTTGGTGGTCATACTGAGTGGAGTCGAAGTATGCTTAAATTGGAAACGTACTCCCTGACAAATTCATAGCAACATTAAAAGCAGTTTCGTCAACACCAGTAGCTATATTATTCTTGCTAAAATAGCTGAGTAAATTTTCAGTCGGCATATTACCTGTTAATTTATCAGTCGCCATCGGACAACCACCATAACCTTTGATAGCGCTATCAAATCGTTTACATCCTGCAGAATACGCAGCATGCACCTTTTCTTCCCATGTTGTTGGAGTGGTATGCAAATGTGCACCAATTTCTACTCCAGGAAATTCAGGAATTAATTTTGAGAATAAGGTTTTGATATTATCAGGATTTGAAACGCCAATTGTGTCACTCAAAGCGATAATTTTAATTCCCATTTGTGCTAATCTTTTTGTCCAGCTGATAGCAACATTACTACTCCACTCGTCTCCGTATGGATTACCGAAAGCCATTGAAATATAGACAACCAACTCTTTTTTATTTCTCACACATAAATCATTGATCTCTTCTACCCTAGTAATAGATTCTGAAATAGAAGAATTGGTGTTTCGTTGTTGAAAGGTTTCAGAAATAGAAAATGGAAAACCTAAATAAGAAATTTCTTCAAACTCCACAGCATCCTCTGCTCCTCTTGTATTTGCAACAATTGCTAATAATTTCGACTTAGTATTTGATAATTCTAGTTGTTCCAAAACTTGCGCTGTATCCCGCATTTGAGGAATTGCTTTAGGCGAAACAAAACTTCCAAAATCAACCGTATCAAAACCACATTTCAAAATGGAATTGATATAAGCGACTTTTTTTTCTGTTGAAATAAAGTCATGTATTCCCTGCATAGCGTCTCTTGGACATTCTACAATTTTCATAATCCTTGTTTTAAAATTTCTTTATTAATTTTTTTTGCGATGCTAGGTCCTTCATAAATAAATCCAGTATAAATCTGCACCAAACTTGCTCCAGCTTTCAACATTTCAACAGCATCTTTTCCAGTATGAATTCCTCCTACCCCAATAATCGGAAATGCTTTATTTGATTTATCACTTAAGTATTTTACAACTTCTACAGAGCGATTTTTTAAGGGTTTTCCACTCAATCCACCAGCTCCGCAACTTTCTATTTTGTTTTTATCTGTAATCAAATTGCTTCTATCAATCGTTGTATTGGTTGCTACTACTCCATCAATTTTTGTTTCTTTTACAATAATAATAATATCGTCTAATTGCTCATTTGTTAAATCTGGTGCAATTTTCAAAAGAATAGCTTTCGGATTTTTCTTTTTTGCATTTAATTCTTTTACATGCATCAATAATTTTGTAAGTGGCTCTTTTTCTTGCAAAGCACGCAATCCTGGAGTGTTTGGAGAACTTACATTCACCACAAAATAATCAACATAATCAAAAAGTGTTTCAAAACATTTTTCATAATCACTAACAGCATCTTCGTTTGGAGTGATTTTATTCTTCCCAATATTTCCACCAATGATTATGCCTTGCCTGCCGGCAGGCAGGTTCGACTTTCTGTTTTTTAATCGCATTGCTGCAGCTTCTGCTCCACCATTGTTGAATCCCATTCTGTTAATCAGTCCTTCATCTTCTGGCAAACGAAACATTCTTGGTTTATCATTTCCAGGTTGAGCTTTTGGAGTTAATGTTCCTATTTCAATAAATCCAAATCCATAATAACCTAACTCATCAAACAACTTTGCATCTTTATCAAAACCGGCCGCTAATCCAACAGGATTTGGAAATGTTAATCCAAACAATTTTCGTTCTAATCGTTTGTCGTTAACAGTATAAATATTTTTTATAATAAATGGAGTACCTGGAATTGCACAAAGAAACTTGATTGCTTTGAAAACGATGTGGTGAATGTTTTCGGGTTCAAAAAGAAAAAAGAAAGGCTTAATTATGCTTTTATACATTGCAATAAATTTCAAGCAAAATTAACGAAAAATTTCGAATAAGATAGAGCGCCTACACTTCAACTCCAATCGTTGTGACAGCTAGGGATCCTTTCCCTTTTATTACTAAAAGGGTGACAAGAAGAATGTTTATTTTGCTTTAGGAGGCGGTGGACCGCAGTTTTCTGCTAAAGATTTTGCTTCTTCCATTCCTAATGAAGCAGCTATTTTAAAATCTTTACAATGGCTAAAATCTTTTGAATCAGAATTAGCTAAACCTCTTTTGTAGTATGCTAGTCCATCTTTTGGTTTTATGCGAATAGCTTCGGAATAATCATACATTGCTGATCTGAAGTTTTCCATTCCTTCGCAAGCTGTTCCTCTTTGAATATAAGCTTCGTAATAATTTGGACTTTTTCGCACAACAGCAGAAAAATCTTCAAACGCCATTTTCCAATTAGATGCTGCATTATAAGCTAAACCTCTCAAGTATAGGATATGTATTGTATCTGCTTTTATTTTCAAAGCTTTGTTATAATCTAATAAAGCTTTATCGTATTTCTTCAATTGCACATTACATTCAGCACGTTTAATGAAAGGTAAAATAGAATCACCATTCAGCTGAATTGCAGAAGTATAATCAAGTAAAGCGCCAGCATAATCTTTTCCCTCCATCTTTGTATCACCTGCAGTTATAAAAGCTGTACTCATTTCGGTGCAAGCATTTGAGTTGTACAATTCTTTTGCTTTTTCATTTTTCAAAACCTTGGCTTTGCGCAAATCCATACAACCTTTGTCTTTTGTACCCTTTGCAATATATATAATTCCTCTTTCACAATAAGCTTCCGCATATTTTGGTTCGATCGTAATTGCCTTTTCAAAATCCAACAATGCTTCGTCTTGCTTTCCTAATCCAGCCAATGACATACCGTGACCATAGTAAGGAACAGCTAAATCGTGATTATAGACAAAACCATCAGGCATATCGGAAGTTGATTTTTGATACTCGTTTAAGGTTCCGTATTTTTTGAGCTTATCTAGATAAGTTGTTGTAGCTGTATTATTCAAACGAATAGCATTTGCAAAATCGACTTCTGCTGACTCAAAATTGCTAGAAGCAAGTTTAGTTGTGCCATTTTGAATAATAACTGGTAATGTTTGTGAATTCGAATAAAAGCTTAAAAAAAGCAATAAAAAAACCAGCAGAGACCTCGTATTCATGAGAAAAAAAATTATTTAAATATTAAATCATTGTTGTCCGATAAAACTTTAAAAGAAGGAAGACTTTCATCTTCCTTCTTTTTTTTTAGTAGGTTTGGTTCGCTAAAACTACATTCTACTATGAACAAAACTATACATTTTTTCGGTAATTCTGTTTTCGGACAGCTGATTTC
>CAMCUO010000021.1 GCA_945879015.1 Chitinophaga pinensis
AAATACCAATGCTAATGCTGAATCCTTCAACTCTAAAATAAAAGGATTTAGAGCCAACTTAAGAGGCGTAACTGACGTAAATTTTTTCCTTTTTAGGCTTGAAAAGCTATTTGCTTAAATTTTACTCCCCAGAAATAATGACTGACCCTAAAAAATCCATGTTGCAAACTTTAATTTATTTCGAAACAAAAAGGCAATCCACTCTAGAGAGGGGTTACATTGTGGACATTCTTGTTATAAATAATGGTAATCGTTCTTAAAAGACAAGTCGACAGTATACAATAGCCCAGTTTTGATCCGTTCTGTTTATTGTTGTCATTTGCTCCTTTTCATTGTCTACTTTTTTATTTTTGTCTACTGTCTACTGATTTGCTTGCCTACTAAATTTAATTAGCGAAAATCATCTTCCTAGATTCCACTGCTTTCCCATCAATCATCAACGTGTACGTAAATATCCCGCTCGCTCCGTAACCATGCTCATAGATTACTTCATTCATTCCCTGCACTAATTCAACTGGCATTCGCTTAATTTCTTTTCCTCTGCTATCAGTAATTGAAATACATGCTTCTTTATATTTTTTTCCTTTGTCGACATAAACCGAAATAATAGTTGATTCATCAAATGGATTGGGTTTGTTCTGCATCAATGAAATGCCTTCTTCTTTTTTTAATTCATTAATTCCATTTGGAACACTGATTAAAATTTCTTTCGAGAATAAACTTTCTATTCCGTTTGTATCAATTGCTGCAACACTTAGGTAATGTGTTGCTGCTGTTCCAACTATAAACGTATCTACAATTCCAGTCATAGTGTAAACCGAATCCCAATCGTTTGTAGAAGTTCTGTCGGCAAAACGATAATAGGCATAACCTGTTTCTGCCGCAATAGTTACTTCAACGGTATTTAATCCAATTGCAACTACTGTAAAATCTGGACTCTTTGGGCCAATAGCAGCCATACCTGCAGCGTTTCCATTGATAACTGCATTTCTTGAAAGATAATTGAAATCAACAAAAAAACTATCTACTACCATATCACCATTTGTATCAGCACCAAGTGTATCGCGTGTCGAATGCTGTCTGTCGAAATATCCACCTACAGCAGTTACATCTGCATTACCATGCTCGTTGGCAGAAGTGTAACGAAGGGCAGTATAATTATGCTGACGAAAAGGGATATGATCTCCACCTCTACCTGTTCTATCTTCTGCACTCATAATAGAAACGGTCATCGGAACAGAAACATAAGGAAGTAATTCTTCTTTGTATTCTAATTTTGAAAAACGTGCATATTGTTTATGCTTTGAATTAAATCCACCGCTAGAAAACAATCTCACTTGCGTGCTATCAATGTCATTTAATCCAGGGCAGCTTGGTGCAGATGACGTATTTCCACAAATAATTCCTCCAATCACATCATTATTCTGAACTGCTTTTATTTGAATTCCTTTTAAAGTAACATAATCTGCAAATGCTTCAGCACCAAATAAACCTTGCTCTTCGGAAGTGGTAATCATAAATACGATTGTATGATTGTAAGAGTATTTGCTCATTACCCGAGCTAATTCCATAACCAATGCTGTTCCAGTTGCATTGTCTTCAACTCCCTGAGCAACACAAGCAGTATCGCATAAAACTTCACATCTACTATCCATGTGACCTTCAATTATAATAATTCTTTTGTCGGTACTATCAATCCCAGGAAGAACAGCAATGATATTTTTATGCCTATTAATATTACATATAACTTGATCGAATTGAAAAAAGGCTGGTAACAAACGGTTTTCATTTTGTAAACTATATTGCTGAAATTGTGAATAAACCCAATTTCTTGCAGCACCGAAGCCTCTAGTGGCTGACAAGGTATCTGAACCAGTATTTCTATTCTGAAAAGATGCTAGTTTTAGAATATTGCTTTTTAACGAATCAGCATTTACACGTTGCAAAATTCCTTGTGAAATAGAATCAGGATGGTTTAGAACAACAGTAGCTGAATAAGTTAAAGGGTCGTAATTTCCTAACATCACTTGTTCTACAATTGGATCAGTAACTAGAAACGCTGTTCCTTGTGAATATGATTTTACAATCAAAAAAAGTGAAAACGAAAAAAACAGAAGTATATTTTTTTTCATAAGAATGAATTTGAATTAAAGATAGAAATAATTTACAAAAAAGTCAATTATTCATGCTTACTAAGTACTTCCTTATAAAGTTCTTCATACATTGGAAGTATCTTATCGATATTAAACTTCTTCGCTTGTTCATAAGCATTTGCTTTGAACAAATTTAAAGTTGAATCATCTTTCAAAATGTGAATGGCATTTTTTGCCATATCCTCCACATCACATACGTTACTAGTATAACCAGAGAAGCCATTGACATTTACTTCTGGAATACCACCTGAATTTGTAGAGATTACGGGCACTTTCGCAGCCATTGCTTCTAATGCTGCCAATCCAAAACTTTCTGTTTCAGAAGTCAGTAAAAATAAATCTGCAATCGCTAATACTTGTTCAGGATTAACAATTTTTCCTAATGAGCTAATATCACTGCATGTATCTAGCTCTCTGCAAAGCTTTTCAATATTGCCTCTTTCTGGGCCATCGCCAACTAAAATTAATTTTGCAGGCATTACTTTTCTTACTTTATCAAAAACACGTAATACATCTTCCACTCGTTTTACTTTTCTGAAATTTGAAACGTGAATCAATAAACGCTCTCCGTTGGGAGCATATAACTTTCTTTCACAAAGAGAATTTTCAATTTTATAATCGTCCAGACAAATAAAATTGGGAATTACACTTATGTCTTTTTTTACGTTAGGGAAATTCGCGTAGGTATCTGCTTTTAAACTTTCGGAGACGGATGTAATCGCATCACTTTGATTGATTGCAAATGTAATAACGGGCTCAAACGATGGATCTTTTCCTACAAGCGTAATATCTGTTCCGTGAAGAGTTGTTATAAATGGAATGTTTATTCCTTGAGAAGCCAATATTTGTTTTGCCATGTAGGCAGCAGAAGCGTGTGGAATAGCATAATGGACATGAAGTAAATCTAATTTCTCATACTTTACTACATCTACTAGTTTACTTGATAATACCAATTCGTAAGGTTGATATTCAAATAAAGGATAATCAGAAACAGAAACTTCATGATAAAATAAATTTCCCGAAAAAAAATCTAGTCTAACAGGTTGACTATAACTTATAAAATGCACCTGATGACCTTTTGCTGCTAAAGCTTTTCCAAGCTCAGTTGCCACTACTCCACTTCCACCAAATGTGGGATAACATACAATTCCAATCTTCATTCCCTTCGAATTACGAATTTTAACTAATTACAAATTTACGAATACGGATTATATTACCAGTTGCTGTAATACAGAATTTTTGTCCAGCAGATACAATATAATTTGAAGCATCAGATCCGCTACTGGCTTTTGTACAAGCGTTACATTGTACATTTGCTTTTATTGAGAAAGCTAATAATGCTATTGCTAAAATTTTGAAGTGTTTTTTTTTCATTTTCTAATTTTGATTTTCTGTGCTGTGTGGTTTTTTAACACATAGACACATAGATATTTTTGTTACAAATTTTATTTTTTATTATTTAAATGTTTCGATTTCTTAATGTTACTTTTTTGCTGTGCTGTCTGTTTTTCATAGCTGAAGGAAGCTTCAAGCACATAGACATATTCTTTTACGAAAAACTCTCTGTTAAAAATTTATTTTTCTATGTAAATAACAAACACAGAAAACTATGTGTCTATGTGTTTAATTTTTTATTTTTTATTTAACGAAGTAGAGTCACCGATCCTTTAAATTCTAAATATTCTCCTTTAGATGTTTTGAATCTTACCAAATAAACATAAACGCCCAACTCTTGCTTAACCCCACGATTTGTTCCATTCCAACCTTGGTCAATTTTTGTAGTAGTAAATACATTTAAACCCCAACGATTAAAAACATCAAATTCATATTCTGTAAAATCTACAAATGTTGTAACGGGCATAAATAAACTATTGAAACTCCCAGGATGAAATGCATTTGGAATAAAAACCAAAGGATCTTGATGTGCTTCAGCAATATTAGAAGTACTGTTATCGCTGAAACCATAAGGATTTCCCAGACCTTCAATTGCTTCTACATAATAATTAAAAACTCCCTGACCTTGTAAGATGGTTGAAATATCATCTGTAAAATAATTTATTCCTGAACCTGTAAACGGAACATTCGCTATTGGCGTTGGATCCATCACTCCATCTATTCCTCTGTAAATATTGTACGACATTACATTTCCCAACCAATCTTCATAATCATTCCAAGATAAATAATTCACCATGTCGGCACTATTACTAATTGCATTCAACAAAATGGTTCTTCCAATATTTGTTTCCAATCCATCGTATCCACAGCTATCAACATTAATAATTTTGTAGTAATAGCTGTTTTTATCAGAAGCAACATTATAATCGCTAAAGAAAATTGGAGTTGATCCACTTACAGGAACGCTTCCAACTTGAGTGAAATTTGCTGGAACATTATCAAAAGAGCGCATTATTTTATAATTCAAAGTTGATGCTGCTATGTCTACATGACAAGTTATATCAACTCTATCGGGATCAACAACACCTACTTTTCGCAAATAAGAAAAAACAGGAGGAATTGGAATGGCCGAATAAAAACTAATTCGATTGGATGAAACGGATCTTGTTCCTGATAAATCATATGCTTCAATTTTAAAATAATAAGTTGTGCTAGCTGCTAGTCCAGTAGAAGTATAAGTTGTAGTACCTGCAGGCACTGTTCCGTCAAGCGCGTAAGGACCAGCTGTTCCAATTGTTGAACGATATATTCTGTAACCAACTAAACCTGTTCCAATTGTTGGATAGGCCGTCCAAGTCAAATCAACACTTCTGTTACAAATATCGGCAAGAGCAGTTAAATAAATGGTGCTTAACACCGAACCCATCGGACTTAAGTTTCCGCAAGTATCGTATGCAGCAATACGATATTGTTCGGAAGCTAAATCAGCAGTCGACAATAAATAATTATAATTGGTATTGTTTATTCCGTAAACAGTATCAATCGCAATCCATGCTACTCCATCAAATCGATAAATAATATATGCCTCAACATCTTGAGAAGGATTTACATTCCAATTCATTAAAGCATTATTACTATCATCCACACTCAAAGTATCAAACACAGGAATAGCAGGAACAATAATATTTTGAAATAATCCTCCATCCATTGACGAAACGGATCTACAGCCAGTTGAATCTTGTATTTCAACTCTATAATTCACAGTTGCATTACAAACTAAAATTGAATCGATAAAACTTAAACTAGTTGTAGAAACAACTTGTGTCCAAACACCGGTTGGATATTCTTGATAGATATTATAAATTCCATTTGATGTAGAAATATTTGGAGTAGCAATTGGATTCCAAGACAACACTGCTGTTCCATTACTTGGATTGTTAACGGTTAAATAAATAGATGAAATTGTATCTTGAGATTGATCATAAATTTGTCCGCCACATCCCGAGCGAGTTTGAAGATAATAATACACAGGTGCAAGATTTCCATTTGCACCAACATGTGTGTAAGTAGTTTGTCCGTAAACAAAAATACTATCTAACAATGTAAACGGACCAGCAGCTGATACAGAAGTAAAAACATGATAACTATTGAAAGTTAAACCTGTATCGGTTGGTGTTGACCAAGTAAGAGTAATATCACCATTTGGTAAAACTGAAACGCAACGTGGCTCGGGTGATTCAACAATTGGAAATGCAAGAACCGTTATTGAAACAGTTGTAATTTTTTCGGCCGGTGCCGGACAAAAATCATCTTTGGTTTTAAAAACGAAAGTATAAGTATTGGATGCAGTATTGCAAGCAGAATTATTTGAAATATGATTGCAACTGGTTTGCCAATCAAAAGTTGTAAAAGCATTAACGGAGCCTGAAGTTGGAGAAACGGGAGTAAGAGTAGCACACGGAGGATTTAAACAACCGGTTGTAGTACTTGTAAAACCTGCACCAAACTGCGTTCCTGTTGCAGAGATTGCAACCGTTTGCGGAGTTATTCCATCTGATAATAAATCTAAATCATTTCCTGAAATTGTAAAATTCACAACAGTCCCAGCAAGCACTGTATCTTGATACGCTGTAGTTATAACTGTTGGCGGACTATTCACAGCACATGGCAATAAAACAATTTGTATCTCACGATAAATTTCTGCTACGAGCTGTCCGCATTTCCATGCTTCTACTTTTATTGCAGTCACAAAATTTCCTTGTGTATAAGAAGTGAACGAGATTTCTCCAGTTGCAGCATTGATAGTTGCTGGAACATTCAACGCATTTTGCAATACTCCAGGCAAAGGGCTATTAAAACTATATCCTGCAGAAAAAGGAATTGGAGTTGGATTAAGTGGAGGATTATAAACTCCGGTAACATAATTTGTTAATGGTTGAGCCCAAGAATAAGACAAAGAATCTAAATCAGGATCACTTGCATTGTGATTATATGTAAATGGATAACCAACGCAAATAACAGTACTAGGACTTTCCAGAAATCGTGGCGAAGAATCAAAACAAGGATTTGCATTTTGTCCGCTATAAGCATACATCACAGCGCGCAACGTAAATCCATAAGCAGATGCAGTAGTGACATTTGAAATCGAATTATTTCTACAACAATCGGCATAAGCAAAAGTCCAGCCGAGAGAACCAGGCACACCAGTTAAGGTTGTTGGCGCTGATTGAAAAACGGATTCTTGAACGGCACCTAAAACAGGGGTTCCACTATTTGGCCAACCGGCTTGTGATTCAGCATCAAAGCAGGAAATAGCTGGTCCAGCAACATTACAAGGAGGAGAAATATCATTCTGAGAAATAAGACTCATCGGAATTGAGCTTATTGTAGGGTGATTAAAAACTGAAAGTGAAACAACTGGAGAGGTGGCAATTCCGTTGCAATCGCGGTAGAGTTTCATTGTAAAGACATATTGTCCACCACCAATACAATCCCAAGTAATTTCCCCGCCCATTAAATGAGATGCATTTGTTTTTACAGAAAACAAAGCAATGAAACCAATCAGAAGAAATAATTTCTTTAACATTTGAAATTGGTAATAGCTACAAATTTACTCTATTCCTTGCGCTTTGCCAATTATTTTTTACCTACAACCAGCTCTATCATGCTCTCCTTATCGAAGTAGGTATTGGCCAACTCACGTAATTGAGATGCCGAAATACCCTTAATAGTTGCAATATACCTGTCGAAATAGTCGTAAGAAAGGTTGTATTCCAATATTCCTTTGAAACGCTCTGCCATTGCAAACGGACCATCAACCGAACGAAGAAAAGTACCCAAAAGGTAATTTTTTACTAATTCTAATTCGTCTTCGGTAATGTTTTCATTACGTAAACGGTCCATTTCAAAGTATATTTCTTTGATTGCATTTTTACATACATCCACTCCAACTTCAGTAGAAATAAAGAAATATCCTCCATTTTGTAAGGAAGCAATTCCAGAACCAATTCCGTAGGTATAACCTTTGTCTTCACGGATATTGGACATTAATCGCGAACCAAAATATCCTCCAAAAATGGTGTTTAAAATTTGCAATGATTGGAAATCAGGATTTGTTTTATTGAAGAGTACTTTTCCAATTCTTATTGCCGATTGCAATGCTTCTTCTTTATAAATTATTTGTTCTTTTTGAGGGTCAGAAATAATTTCAATTGTACTAGGTTTTGTCTTTTTTTCTGTTGACCAATCTGCTCCTCCGAAGTGATCATTTAAGAGTGAAAAAACATCTTCCTTTATCTTTCCTGCTAATACAATTTTACAGTTATTAGAGCGATAAAAAGAACTGTAAAAATTAATCAAATGACTTCTATTAATTTTCTCAAAATCAGCTTCTTGCACATTTATTCCATAAGGATGTTTTTCGCCGAAAAGCAATTCAGTAAAACGCTTACGAGCGACATTTGCTACCTTCTGATTATTGACATGAAACTTTTGTTTTTTATTAATTAAATGAGTGTTTAATTCATCTTCAGGAAATGTTGCATTTTTGATTACATCTTCTACAACAGATATAGTAGATTTTAGATGTTTGTTTAAAGTATACAAAACAACAGATGCATTATCTTGCGAAACACCAACTTCTAAAAATGCTCCGTAAAAATCAACTGCATCAGCAATTTGTGCAGCATTCATTTTTGATGTTCCTTCTTCCAACATCGAATTAACAGTTGTTGCTTGCAAAGGCATTTGCTGTTGAAACATTCCCGCATCAAACAAAAATTCAATTTTTATCAATTCTTGAGTTCCTGCATTTATTGAATACACAGGAATATTATTATTCAAGCGCTTTTCTGTCGCACGAATCATTTCAATTTTATCAACCGTTTTAAAGGAAGGTGACAATGTTCTATCGATTGTATTCATATAAGTCAAAAGAGTTAAGTTAAAAGTCAAAAGAAAAAAATAAATAATTTGCAGGATAAAGAAATCAAAAACTAGAATATAACTAATTTGAAATCTGAAATTTGAAATTGTTTATTTCTTCGCTTTATAATACAATGTTGAACAATTTTCTTTTCTAAAAATACTATTTGCTTGTTCTTTAATTTGCTCAGCTGTAACAGATAAATACTTATCCACTTCCATATTCACCATATTTGCATCACCCAAAAGTTCAGACACAGCAAGGTTTGCAGCTTTATTTAACACTTCAATTTCTCCAAACACATGTGACGACTCCATTTTATTTTTCACTTTTTGAAGTTCATCTTTGGCAACTAGTTGCGTTTTCATTTTTTCTAATTCTTCGTCAATCCCTTTCTCTGCCTCTTCCATAGAAATTCCTTTTGAAAGTTTTCCTGAAATAACAAATAAACCTTTATCAAAATCGCCCATTACATATGCATGCAAATCACTAAATAGTTTTTTATCTTTTATCAATGAATTATGCATACGAGAAGAATTTCCTCGAGAAAGAATATCAGAAATTAAATCGGTCGCATAATATTCCTTATCGAAACGAGAACACATATGATACGCTTTGTAAATTGCATCTGCTGGAACATCACGTTCAACAGTCAAACTGCGTGCTTCTGTTTGAGCAGGCTCAGCAGGAAGGTTACGTTTATTATCTGGACCTTTTGGAATTGGAGCAAACCATTTTTCAGAAAGTTTTTTTACTTCTTCTAGTTTTACGTTTCCTGCAACAACCATAATAGCGTTATTCGGACAATAAAACTTTTTAAAGAAATTTTTGACATCATCCATTTGCGCATTTTCAATGTGCGAAATTTCTTTTCCAATAGTATCCCATTGATAAGGATGAACTTTGTAAACCATCGGTCGCAAAAGCAACCATACATCGCCATACGGTTGATTCAAATAACGTTGTTTAAATTCTTCAATCACAACATTTCTTTGAACTTCTAAACTTTTATCAGAAAAAGCTAGACTAAGCATGCGATCACTTTCCAACCAAAAACCTGTTTCCAAATTTTCAGAAGGCAAAGTCAAATAATAATTTGTAATGTCGTTTGTTGTGTAAGCATTGTTTTCACCACCTACACGCTGCAAAGGTTCATCATAATTTGGAACATTGATAGAACCACCAAACATTAAATGTTCGAAAAGATGTGCAAAACCTGTTTGAGCTGGATTTTCATCGCGAGCACCCACATTATACAAAATATTTATACAGGCAATTGGAGTTGATTTGTCTTCATGATAAATCACTTTCAATCCATTTTCTAATTCAAACTTTTCGTATTCTATCATATGATGATTTTGACTCTAAATATACTTTTCTACACAATGAACATTCTCTCAATCTCCCTTGCCCTCTTTTCAAAGAGGGAATAGATTCTTCTCAATTTTGAAATTATAGTTTCAAATAAAAACATTCAATAATCAATTAATTCTCCAATATTAGCAGAATTTATTCCCCTCTTGAGAGGGGTTAGGGGTGTGTTTTTCTTTGCTCGAAAAATTAAAATCCCTTAATTAACTCTGCTTTAGCTTGTTTATACTCAGTAATTATTTCATCAATAATATCTTTCGCAGATTTTATTTCTTTAATAATTGCAGCAACTTGTCCAATTTCCAATTCACCTTCAATTAAATCGCCTTCAAACATACCTTTTTTAGCACGACCTCTACCAAGTAGTTTTGACAATTCATCAACCGAAGCGGAATTGTTTTCTGCATTTTGAACATCATCAAAAAATTTATTTTTCAGTAATCGCACAGGAGTCAACTGTTTCAAAGTAAGTTTCGTATCACCTTCATTAGATTTAATTACTGCATTTTTGAAATTTATATTTGCAGAAGATTCTTCTGAAGCAACAAATCTGCTTCCTATTTGAACACCTTCTGCGCCCAATGCCATCGAGGCAAGCATAGCTCTTCCAGTTGCAATTCCACCTGCTGCAATAACAGGAATTTTTACTGCTTTTTTAATTATCGGAATTAAACAAAATGTTGTTGTTTCTTCTCTTCCGTTGTGTCCGCCCGCCTCAAACCCTTCTGCAACAATAGCATCAACTCCTGCTTCTTCTGCTTTTTGCGCAAATTTTGCATTCGCAATAACATGAACTACAATAATTCCTTTTTCTTTCAAAAAAGATGTCCAGGTTTTAGGGTTTCCTGCTGAGGTAAAAACCACTTTAACACCCTCAGAAACAATAACTTCCATGTGCTTGTCAATGTCAGGATAAAGCATGGGAATATTAACCGCAAAAATGCCATTATTGGTCGCTTTTTTACATTTTTGAATGTGCTCACGGAGCACATCGGGATACATACTTCCACTTCCAATAACTCCTAAACCACCAGCATTTGTAACAGCTGCAGCCAACTCCCATCCACTACACCAAATCATTCCTGCTTGAATTATGGGATATTTTATATTGAATAGTTTAGTTACCCTATTGTCCATTTGAAACTTATTTTTACTTTTGCTATATAAGTTACGAAGGTAAAAAAATATTATTTGGTATTCTTATCGATAATTTTTATAAATTTGCAAGATGCGTAGATTATTAGTCATATTATTGTTATCGTCATTACCGTTTTTAGGTTTTGGACAATATCTTTGGGATTTTGGTGTACATGCCGGAGCTTCTAATTATTTGGGAGAAATTGGTGGTAAAGCAGATACTCGAAAGGATTTTATTGCAGATTTAAAATTATCGAAAACTCAATTTGCAGTTGGAGGATTTGCACGTTATAAATTCACTCCAATAATTTCAGGTAAACTTGGACTTAACTGGAACAGAATAGCTGGTGCTGATTACTTATCTACTAACCCAGGCAGAATGGGTAGAAACTTATCTTTCAGAAATGATATTTATGAATTAGAGTTGACTGGTCAGTTTTTCTTTGTAGATATTCCTGATTTAGGAAATACTTATCGTTACAGAAACGATTTTAGAATGTATGCCTTTGTTGGTATTGCAGGATTTTATCATAGCCCTAAAGCATATTATAATGGTTCGTGGACAGCTTTACAACCTTTACAAACAGAAGGGGTTAAGTATAAGAGAATTGGTGCTTCTATTCCTTTAGGAATCGGATTATATTTTACAATTGATAAGAAACACCGCATAGGTTGGGAATTTGATTGGAGAACAACATTTACTGATTACTTAGATGATGTTAGTACTGTTTATGCTGATCCTGCTGATTTAACAAGTGCGGAAGCAGTTGCTTTAGCAAACAGAAGAGATGAGTTAGGAAATACTGCTGGAGTGCCTGCTACTGATAATTATACTATTGGTTCTAAACGAGGAGATCCTTCACATAATGATTCTTACCTTACAACTTCTGTAAATTACAGCTATATCATTAGAGGAAGAAGTTCCTTCTACCGTTCTAAGTATGGAAGCATCTTCAAAAAGAAGAAATATAAGAAACGTAAGATACGTGCTAAGTTCTAAAAATTTAAATCCAGAGTTATACTCTGGATTTTTTTTGTCTTATAACGTACAAAACTACTTATACAGATCATCAACGAATCCATAATCCAAATATTCTGCATTGGCTGCGTTAAAAATGATGATAAACGTATCAAACTCCGAACTAGTTTTGCGAGTATTTTTATGATCCACGTTTCTGATAAAAGTATTTTCCAAAGTATTTACTTCTCTGTTATAATACAAAAACTTCGATTTAGGATGGAAACAATTTGTAAAATATTTTGTCCAAGTCCATGAATGAGCAAAACTATCTCCAATCAATAACAATTTTTTGCTTTTTGAATTCGATTCTGAAATCATATCTGCTAGAAATAACTTGTCCTGTTGCAAAGGCAATAACAAATTGGCTGCTTCTTCCATATCAATATCTGGGCCCCAAGGATTTTCAACCTTTTTTAAAGAAATTGTATTCTTAATTTTAATATTCGTTTTCAAAGACAAATACACAGATAGAGAATCGAAACATCTTGTTGCATAGGCATTCGTCCAATGAACACCCCCTTTATTAAATACTTCATAAGGATATTTGTTTTTCTCACGAAAAGCTAATTCATTAAAATCGATGAATTCAATTCCTTTCCTTTTAAAAGCTTTTTGCAAAGTCCAGTAGTAAGAATATACTTCAGCATCATGCTTTAATGCTAATGGCAGATATTCACTAAAAACTATGTTTTTATCTGGAGCAATTAACCACACCATATTTTTACCACAAGCTTTCAATGAATCTTGAATGACTAAATACTTATTTAAATATTTTTCTAGATTTAATGAGTCGAAAGTTCTGGTTGTTATACATCCTACACAATACCTATATAAATAACCATTCTGTCCTATATGCACATCTTTAACATGAATACGATTAAAAAAACTGTATTCTATCTGGTGATGAATTCTGGTAAATCCAGGAAATAAACCATATTGATAATTAATATACTTTTCTGACGAATCCTGATACTTACCAGAAAAATAATCTTCAAGATTCCATTCAAGATTTGCTGGAACCGAATAGTAGCCAGACAAATCCTTATCTTTAATAATATTGAGTGGTTTAAACGCAACGTGCAGAAGAAGACAAAGCATTAAAAAACCAAACATTATATTATATTTTATATGCTTCATTTAAAATCTGAAATAGATAAATGGATTAAAATCTTGACCCAACAAATACGATGAACTTAAAACAAACAATACAACGCTAAAAGCAAACAAACAATTCAATCTCCACTTACTCTCAACAAAAAACAATTCATCATTTTGCGTTGATTGATAAAATGATTTAAACATTCCGCTAAACGAGAAGAACAATGCACAAATCAAAACAAAAACAAAACGAACATCAATTGAATGTACATCAATAAAATTAAATGAAAACATTTTTTGATAAATCATAAGAGAAACACTCATGTCCTCATTTCTAAAAAGCACCCAACCGATGTTTACAATAAAAAATGTGTAAATAAAAGATAAATTGCCTTTCAAATACTTATTTAAAAATAATCGTTCAATCATTAAAAACAAACCATTGAAAGCTCCCCAAAGGATAAAATTCCATCCTGCACCGTGCCAAAATCCTGATATGATAAACACTAACCACAAATTAAGATACGTTCTTGAAACACTTCCTTTACTTCCCCCTAATGGAATATAAAGATAGTTTCTCATCCAATTTCCTAAAGAAATATGCCATCTCCTCCAAAATTCTGTAATTGATTTTGAAATGTATGGGAAATTAAAATTTTCAGGAATCGAAATGCCGATCATCTTGCAAATTCCAATGGCCATATCAGAATAACCAGAAAAATCGAAATACAATTGCATTGTATAACCAATCGACATAGCCCAAGCTGCGACAGTATCTATATTCCCGGGTTCAAGTTTATATAATTCTTCAACCGTTTCTCCAAGGACATTCGCAATCAATACTTTTTTAGATAAACCAAAAATAAATCTCAAAAAACCTGATAACCGCATTTCTGCAGTAGTTTTTCTTTCTGATTCAATCTGCCAGCCAATTTTATTGTATGGAATAATTGGTCCCGCAATTAATTTGGGGAACATTAAAATATAAGTCAGATAATTTCTAAAACTATTTAAAGACTTATAGTGTCCACGATATACATCAATCACATAAGTAAGAGATTCAAAAGTAAAGAAGGAAAGCCCGATTGGAAGAATGAGTTTGTTCATTCCTATTGGTGCTATTCCCGCCGTTCCTAAAAGCTGATCTATATTATCGGTAAAAAAATATAAATACTTAAAAGCAAACAAAATTCCTAAATTAACCGATAGAGAAATGTATAGGAACGTTTTCTTTCTTTTTTGTGAATCACTCTTTTCAATTTGCTTTACAAGAATATAGTCAAGTGCCGTTGTAGCGAGAATAACAAAAATAAAAATAGGTCCACCCCAAGAATAAAAAACGATACTTGCCAGAAGTAGAATGTGGTTTTTAAACTTAGCAGGACTTAAATAATAGAGTATTAAAAAAAGAGGAAGAAAATAAAATAAGAATAGCGTACTACTAAAAACCATTGTAATGCTTTTTACTTATTAAAAAATTGACCTAATTTAGAAAGTGGCTTTCTAATGAATGTGAACATTGAAGGCGAAAGCCCGTTCATCTCCCAAGCTTTTTTATCTTCTCTATTAGCTTTAATGCGATTCATTAAAGATACATTACTCTTCCCTCCTACTCTCATTTTCACCAACACTTGCGGAATATATGCAACTGAGCAATTATTTTTATATAAAAAACGCAACATCAATTCATAATCTGCAGCAGATTTTAAATCTGTATTAAAATTACCAAACTTTTCATAACACTGCTTTCTTGCAAAAAAAGAAGGATGAGGCGGCATCCAACCTTTTAAAAAATTTTCTTTTCGATATGATCCAGAAATCCAATTTCGTTTTACAATAGTTGTATCAATCCTTTCAACATATTGCAAATCACCATAAACAGTGTCTATATTCTGCTTAATGAATGAATCAACAATAGTAGAAATTACATTTGCATTAGTATAAAAATCGTCTGCATGTAAAATTGCAACTATATCGCCTGTTGCTTGATCGATTCCCTTGTTGATAGCATCGTAAATTCCATTATCTTTTTCAGAAACTATTTTTGCTATTTTGTTTTTATAACGTTCAACAATTTTCAAAGTATCATCTGTAGACAATCCATCTACAATTATATATTCGATATTGGAGTAATTTTGAGAAATAACCGACTGAATAGTACTTTCAATAGTTTCGGAGCTATTGTAGCAGACAGTTATGATTGAGACTTTCATCTGCTATATATTTATCTTGAAACAATATAGTTTTCAATAACCAACATATCCATTTTAGTTCTTAAGAAACAATCCAATGCATTGGCAGGAGAATTAACAATAGGTTCATTTTCATTAAAAGAAGTATTTAACAGAATAGGAACGCCTGTTTTTCTATTGAATGCAGAAATCAAAGCATGGTATTTAGGTTCGTATTTCGAATCTACAGATTGTAAACGACCAGTTCCATCAACATGTGTTACAGCAGGAATTTTACTTCGCATTTCTTCTTTTATCAAATAAACTTTTTCCATAAAAGGAACATCATCAGCATCAGCAAAATAATCAGGCACAAACTCTTTTAAGATAGATGGTGCAAAAGGTCGAAAAGATTCGCGTCTTTTAATTTTTAGATTTAATATTTCTTTCGCATCTGATCTTCTCGGATCAGCAATAATAGAACGATGTCCGAGTGCACGCGGGCCAAATTCGGCTCTTCCTTGAAACCAACCAACAACACCAGCATCAATAATACAATTAGTTACTTTATCATATAAGTCATCATCGCTGTATTTCGTAAACTTAACTTTTTGAGATGTTAAATACTCTTCAATTTCTTTATCTGAAAAATGACTTCCTAAAGCACCAGAATACGTTGGTTCAACACGTTTTTGTTTTAAGATATGGTTATATAAAAACAAAGCTGAACCCATTGATGTTCCGGCATCATGACCAGCTGGAGGAATATAAACATTCTTGAATGGTGTATTTTTTAGCACTTTACCGTTTGCAACTGAATTTTGTGCAACACCACCTGCTATGCATAAATTATCTGTCCCACAACGTTTATGCAAATCTGTTAAGATGTGAAATATTAATTCTTCGCAAATACGTTGAACAGAAGAAGCTAAATCTTTATGATATTGAGTAAGTTCATCTTCTCGTTTTCTTGCAGGACCAAACTTTTCCACCATATAATCACTAAAAATACTTTCAATATCTGGTTCTCCTCCTTCCCAACTCATTTTTACTCCATCTTTATGATGCTTGAAATATTTTAAGTTCAGTTTAAATAAACCATCCGAAGTAAATTCAATTACATCTTTTAATTTGTCTACATAAAGTGGTTGGCCATAAGGAGCTAGGCCCATTACTTTATACTCATCACCATATTTAGGAAAACCAAGATATTGCGTAAATGAAGTATAAAATATTCCGGCTGAATGCGGAAAATGAACTGCGTCTACTATTTCAATTTGATTACCATTTCCAATTGCAGTCATAGTAGAAGTAAAATCTCCAAACCCATCAATAGAAAGCAATGCCGACTTCTCAAATGGGGAAGCAAAAAAAGAACTCCCTAAATGCGAACGATGATGTTCAATATTATGAATTTCCGCTTTAATATCATTTTCACTTATTCCAAACTCTTCAGCCAACATCCCTTTCACCGATTTTACTTTTTTAGAATTGGTATATCTATCCCAAACAGCGGAAATAGAAACTTTATTTTTTAGAGTGTGCTTTATTTTTTTAAAAACATTTGCAGATGGATCGCGAGAAATGGTAATGTGATCTATATCTTTTATAGAAATTCCGGCATCATTCAAACAATACTTTATTGCTTCTATAGGAAATCCTGCCCAATGCTTAATTCTTCTTATTCGCTCTTCTTCCAATGCAACTATAACTTTTCCATCTTTTAAAATGCAGGCAGATGAATCTCCATGAAAAGCATTTAATCCTAATATATACATAGCTAAGTAAAAAGTTTTAATTCAAAAGTCAAAAATAACGACCACTCACAAAGTTAATGAAGATTGGGAAAGTAGCAAGTAGAAATACTACATGAAAAGAGAACGGTTTTCCTCTTTAATTTTAGGGTCATTGATGTACTGTTGCGCATGACCAAACGCTGCTTTCAACATACTGTCGTACTTGGATTGATCCATACTGGCAGTAAAATCAATTACTTCGACATACTTATCTAACCTGTTTAACGGAATTTCCCATCCGGCATTTTTCTCTTGGAGTTGTTTCCAAGGAGTTAGATCGCTAATAATAACTGGGCACCCAACCGACAATGATTGCAGAATAATATGTCCAAAATTTTCTCCTGTTGTAGGCATTAACATAAAATGATAGGAGTTCAAAACATCCAGAACCTTATCGCTTTCTATACTTCCTTTGTACTGCGCTTTTACATTCTTTGGCAACTCATCAAGTATCAACTTGCACTCGTTCCAATACTCCTGATTGTAAATGGGACCGTAAAAATCAAATACAACCTCAGCTTTTACGCTTTTCAAGATCTTTAAGGCGAATACGAGATTTTTTTCAGGAGCAATACGTGCTATATTAATTAACCTCACCGACGCATCTGATTTTTTTCTTATTGGCCTACTTGTAATATTGCTCAACTGTGGTAAATTAGCAGCTACTTTTATAGTTGAATCATCGCCAAAAACGGAGATGATTTCAGATTTTTCTACTTCTGTTGTTACATGAAAAATAACATTATCAAACAATCGCACTATTTTTACTACTGTAATAAAAAATTGTTTTTTCGTTTTTTTAACTCTTAGTGAACCTTTCGATAACATGCCTCTAGATGCAACAACTACATGTTTATTTTTCTTTTTACGAAGAAATAATAATGGAATCAACGTAAAATACAAAGAATACATTCCATTCAAATAAACAATATCAAACGCTGTTTGGCGAATTAAGGACCGAATATTACTGCGCGTTAAATTATCTTTTGAAAAATAATAGACTTTAATTCCGTTCGGCAAAATATTCCATTCATTGCTTTTAATAGTCGAATAAGGCAGTTCTTCACAATAATCTGTATCTCTAGTAATGATAGAAAAGTCAAACTCATCTTTAAAATGTGCTACCAGGTTAGCGACAGACTGTATTGGTCCGCCTGCTTTATATCCAGGTAAATACCAATCAATAAAAATAAGAATTTTCTTTTTCGACATTAGTCTTCGATATTATTTTCCTGCAACCAGTTTTCGAGTACAATCAAATACCAAATTCTTGACCAAGTTACCTTAGGATTATCTGACAAAAAATCTTTCCACAACTTCATTACACCCTGCTCATTAAACAGTTTTCTTTTCGACAAGGAAACCATTTTTTGTTCACAAAATAGTTTCATTTCATTTTGCATCCAGTTTTTCCAAGGGAATGTAAATCCCATTTTAGGTCGGTTCACAATTTCTGAAGGCAGTAAGTCTCCTAATGAATCAACAAGTAATTTTTTGGGTGTAGCTGTGCTTTTATATTTATCAGGAATACCCAAAACGTATTCAACCAAAGTATAATCTATAAATGGGACTCTTACTTCCAATGCATGCGCCATACTCATTTGGTCGGCATCACCTAACAATACATTTTGCATATAGGTGGAGATTTCTGCGATGGAAACAGCTGAGATCTGAGATTTGAGATTTGAGATTTGAGATTCAGTAATAATCTGAGTAACTCTATTTTCGACTAATTCTTTCTTATTAAGAATTGATAAGATTTCTTTATCCATTAGTACTTGTCGTGATAAAGGATAAAACGTTTTGAAATTAATAGCATCTTGCTTTAAAAATTCAGCAATTTTTTCAGAAGCAATACTGGGTTTTATTTTTGTTAGAATACTTCCACCGGCTCCACGCATAAATTTAGGAACAGCATTTAGCCATGCTTTTTTATTTAATGCAATAGAACGTTTAAAAACATCGTATCCAGCGAATAATTCATCTCCACCCAAACCTGATAAGGCCATCGTAATTCCGGCTTCCTTTGTAGCTTTTGAAACAATATACGTATTCGGACCATCACCACTTGGATGATCCATTGCTTTTAATGCATTTGGTAATTCTTTGAGAAAATCTGCAGGATTTAATTTTATTTCGTGATGATCGGTATTGAATTTCTTTGCAATTAATTGTGCGTACTTCGATTCCGAAAATTCACTTTCATCAAATGTTACTGAAAATGTTTTTACTTTTTCTGTCGATACTTTTGTCATTAATCCTACTATAGCACTTGAATCTATTCCTCCAGAAAGAAACGCTCCGAAAGGAACATCTGCTATCAATCGTCGTTCAACTGCCTTAGTAAGCAAGTGATTTACATCTTTACAAACTTCGGTGTAAGATTTTCCATCCGATGCATGGCTGATATTCTTTTTAAGATTCCAGTAACTATGAATTGTGATTTTGCCATTATTGCTTTTCATATAATGACCAGGCATAAGCATTTTTATACCTTTTACAATGGTATTAGGGGCATGTACAGTTTGATAACGAAGATAATCAACTAAACTATTTTCATCCAATTGTCTCTGAATTAATTCACTGGCTAGTAGTGAACGTATTTCAGAAGAAAAAGCAAGTGTATTATTTGTATAGATATAATACAAAGGTTTTATTCCTAGTCGGTCACGAGCTATGAAAAGTTCTTTTTTAAGATTATCCCAAATAGCAAACGCATACATTCCATTAAAGTGATTCACACACTCTTCACCCCAACGAGCATAAGCTGCAATAATAACTTCCGTATCGGTATTGGTTTGAAAAAAGTATGCTTGTTGATTTGAACCACTAACAACTCTTGTTAGTTCAAATTTAAGCTCTTTGAAATTATATAATTCTCCATTATAGACAATCTGAAATCTTCCATCATGAGATTGCATTGGTTGGTGGCCAGCTGCCGAAAGGTCAATAATAGAAAGTCGTCTGTGCCCTAAAACAATTTCATCATTCACAAAAACACCTTCATCATCTGGTCCACGATGTTTCATAGTCATATTCATTGCCTGCACTTTTTGCTTTGCAAGCACTAAATCTTTCAATCCTAAAATCCCATTAATTCCACACATACTATTTGGAATAAAATTCAATTACTTTCGCACAGATGAATTCCTGTTCCTCTATTTGTAAATCATAGTATAAAGGCAAACGAACAAGACATTGACTGTATTTATCTGCATTGGGTAAGCTTCTGTCGCCATGCTTTGATTTATAATATGGACTCGCATGTAAGGATTGATAATGAAAAACGGCTTGAATTCGATTTGAATCCAAAAATTCAATTAAATTGTTTCGTTCTTTTTCAGAGGAGCAAATAAAATAAAAAATGTGTGCATTGTTAGATGCAAATTTCGGAACAATAGGCAACTGAATACTCTTTAGTTTTTGAAGTGGTTTTAATTTCTTAAAATAATTTTTCCAAAGTTTTAATCTTTTTTTTTGAACTTTTTCAATTTTCTCTAATTGAGAAAAAAGAAATGCAGCTGAAATTGCACTCGGCATGGAAGAAAATCCTAAATCCATCCATTCATACTTTGAAACTTCTCCTCTAGTGAAGGCTGCCCTGTTTGTACCTTTATTTCTAACTATCTCAGACTTTGCCAATAAAGCTGGATTATTTATCGCAATAAATCCACCTTCTCCACAATGAATATTTTTTGTTTCATGAAAAGAAAAACAGGCAATATCCCCAATTGTTCCCAAAGGAATATTCGTGTAATAGGCATCAATACATTGAGCAGCATCTTCTATAATAAATAAATTATGTTTTTTTGATAAATTTTGAATTACTGAAAAATCACAGGCAACACCTGCATAATGCAAAACAACAATTGCTTTGGTTTTATCAGTAATTAAACTCTCGATTAATTTTTCATCCATATTCGGATGATCCATTTTACTATCCACAAAAATTAGCTTTGCCCCTCTTAAAGCAAAAGCATTTGCCGTAGAAACATACGTATAGGAAGGAAGGATAATTTCATCACCGGGTTGAATATTGGCAATTAAAGCTGCCATTTCAAGAGCCATAGTACATGAATTGGTAAGAAACACCTTTTTAAAAGAGTATTTTTTTTCAAGTAATGATTCACAGTCACGAATCATTTTCATATCTCCGGTAAGAATTTTAGTTTCCATCGCCTTTGCGATATAGCTTTTTTCCTTGCCCGAATAATATGGTTTATTAAATGGAATCATTTACAAACCTATTGAGGAAAGGAAATACTTTGAAGCAATCATCTTTCTTAATCCTTCCTCTAACGAAATTAAAGGACGATTTAAAACTATTTTCATGTTTGAATTATCCGGTTGTCTTCGAGTCATATCACCATCTTTTAAAGGTGGAAGATGGATAATATTCGAGTTTGAATTAGTTATAGTTATAATAAGTTTAGCCAGGTCTAATATTGTACAAAGCTGGTCGCTTCCAATATTTATTACATCGTTCACATGCAGATTGTTATAAAAACAACCTAAACATGTGTCAATGGTGTCATCAACAAATGTAAAAGTTCTGGTTTGAAGCCCATCACCATAAATTGTGATGTCTTGATTTTTTAAAGCTGCTGCTAAAAAACGTGCAACAACAAAATCGGTGCTTTGATTCGGGCCATAGGTATTAAAAAATCTGAAAATGGAATAATTCAAATTATATTCCTTGTTGTAACTTCTGCAATAAGCTTCACCCACATTTTTAACAACGGCATACGGCAATCTAGAATTGAGTGGCGTTTCATGTTCATGCTGAGGAAGTGAAACTGGCTCTCCATATACTTCAGAAGAAGAAGAAAAAAATACACGCTTAACTGAAGTATTTTTTGAACAGTCTAAAACATTACGAATACCTTTAATATCACTTAAAACACTCAAAGGATTTTCCTGAGTTCTAATAACACCAACTACAGCAGCAAAATGGAAAACATAATCAAACTGGTAAGAATTCATGATTGTTGAGATCGCATTAAAATTATTCACATCGGATTTAATAAAGTCCCATCGCTCATTTTTCTCTCTGGGAAGTTTAGAAAGAAATCCTGTAGAAAGGTTATCTACAATAATGACATTATTATCCTCTGATTTGAGCAACTTTTCAACCAAAGCACTACCGATATTTCCTGCACCACCCGTTACTAATATTTTGTTCATTTTAACAAGGATATTAATTGTTTTGCCCAAATGTGAGGCGTGATCTGTTTTGCTTTTTCTACACTTTTCTCGCCCATTTCAAATAAGGTTTTGTTATCTGAATTGATTATTTTCATCAAAGCAACTTTCAA
Organism: Chitinophaga pinensis; assembly: GCA_945879015.1. Lineage (GTDB taxonomy): Bacteria > Bacteroidota > Bacteroidia > 2-12-FULL-35-15 > 2-12-FULL-35-15 > 2-12-FULL-35-15. Next base: position 22,382 of record CAMCUO010000021.1, read on the forward strand.
AGCACTTATGTCATTTGACTCGTAAATATAGCCATTATAATTATTTTCAACAAACGCTGTTCTGGCACCTACTTTATCTGAGCAAATAATTGGAAAGCCAGCAGATGCAAACTCATGCACAACAACTCCCCATGGCTCAAAATGACTTGGTAAAAGAAAGACTCCTGTATCCTTGATATAGTTGTTTAGCTCAGAAGGCTGCACAAATCCAAAATGTTTTATTTTAGGATGAACAACTGGCTGTATATCTCCGATTCCTAAACACCAGAGCTCCCAATCATTTGGTTGCTCATCCTGTAATTCAATAAATGCTTGCCACAAATTCTTAATTCCTTTAAATTCATAATATCTACCAACATAAATAAACTTCTTTGGGAAATTTTTCTCTTTTTCATCTTTATTCGCTAAATATTGATTGTTAAAAAAATCAAAATCGCAACTATAAAAACCTGTTAAGATATTTTCTTTTCTAAAACCTAATTTAAGTGCATATTCTTCTTGCAAAATTCCAGGAACCCAGCAGTGAGAAAAATGATTTAATATTTTAAAAGGACTAATAATTCGGGCAATTTGTTGTTTTAAATTTCCGTTCCACTGATTATCAAAACCTACAATCACTGGAATTTTGTTTTTATACTTTTTACAAACTTTTAAATAACCTTTATCGACCCAACCACTAGAATACAAAACGGATGGATTTAGTTTATTCACAAAATCAACTAATTGTTTATCGGTTTTAAAATCACTCCTTGAATAAATGGAAATGGAAGAAGAAAAAGCAAAGTCAAAAGGTGCTTCTTTATTAACAGGCCAACGAATTACTGTAATTTCAATAGTAGTATCTAAAGATAGTTTTTCAACACATGCTAAAAAATATGTGGCAATTTCAGAATACAGAAAAACTATTTGCTTCTTTTCCATCTATTTTTTATCAATACAAAAAACGCTATTAAAATAACAGAAGAAATAAAACCAACCCAAAAATAATGATGAAAAATTAGTTGTTTGGTTAAGTATGGAAGTAACCTAAAATTAAATTTTTGTTCAACAGGAATCGTATTGTTCCAAAAATCAACATTATAATTCTCAATAGGCTCTAATTGCTCCCCTGTGAGAGAAATACCGTTAAAATTAACAATTCCGTCAGCTACATTTACCCTAAGAACAGCATCTCTTTGCTGGTCACGAATAGCTGTCTGCATAAAAGTTATATTTGTTGCAATCTCTTTATCATAAAAAAATGAAGCAGGCCCTCCACCCAAAGAGCCTGAAACCCAATAAATATTTTTCTCTTTTGAATACTTCATTAACAGAGGACGAACAACATTCTCATAATTATTGCTCCCAAACATAGTTCTGGTGTTGCCATTAAATAATTTTTTGTACCGCTCACTGTTCTCAGCCCAAACAGGTCGATGAGAAAAAATAAAAATATTTTTAGAAAAAGACAATTTCAAAGCATCGGTTAGAAATGCCAATTGATCAGCCATAACACTCCCATCATCTTTTTCTGTATCCAAAATAATAAATACTTCTGTCCCATTTCTAAAAGAAAAATACGATTTACCAAACAGCTTCTCATACATATTTCCATTTGAAACATCGTGATTGCCAACAGCATTAAACAAAGGCATTTTTAGTTTATCAAACAAACTTTTTTGGTAATGGTGGATATAGGTTTCATTGACATCTATAAACATATCACCCAGACTCATTAAAAACAATGGATTTAATGAATTCAAAGTATCTATACTTGCCTGTATTGTAGATGAAGGAAATGTTGATGCATTAGTTGAAGCACCATGAAAATGTCCACTGATGATAAATGAATAAACGGAAGGGGTATCTTGTAAGATTAACTTATTAAAAGGAGAACTTACTTGCGACTCAGAAGTATTTATGAGTACAAGTAATATAAAAATAATTATAAAAAAATTATTTACCTTTCTTTTTACCATCTTTAATTATATCCTCTACATTACTTATATTATCTGTAATATCTTTGCCATTGGCAACAATAATTGATTTTTTTTCTTTTAAATAATTCGTCTTAACACGTGTCAAAACTAATCTGGTTATATTAATGGTAGGATGACCTGCATCTGGTTTATTCTTGTATGCAACAACTCCAATTTCTGAATCAGAAATACGCACGTCAGTAAGATCGATAGAAGTTAAATCCTCTCCTGATATGGCTATAGCTGCATTTTTTATTTGAACTTCATTACCACTAAGAAATGTTCCTGATTTTACATTCAACGCTTTATTGCCGATGCCATTAATATAAAGTGACTTAACTTTTACTTTTCCCATAGTAATATCCAAAGCGTTTTCCTTGCAGTTTTCAAAAACGCAATTACTAATAGTTCCTTCAGAAAAATCTATGTCCAATGCATCGTCATCCATTTTATGAAACAAACATTCAATAAATACGAATTTAGACCTAATGAGATTAATAGCGTCTTCGGCTTTACAATTATAAAAATTGCAATATAAAAATTCAACTGGAGATTCGTAAAACGTTATATAAGCAGTTCTAGGCCATTGCTGATCAATTACTTTGGGCAAATTTTTAAAGGTGACAAAGTTAAATTTAGAACCGGGCGCATTAATTAATTCAATCCCTTCTGATGTTGAATCTGATGACTCAATGAGAATGTGTTCATCTTCTGTTCCTTCAAAAAGAAAAGAGGAATAGGAAATAATTTTTGCATTGTTCTTAATGTCAAGCAAAACGCCAGACTTTGCAACCAATTTATATCCTGGGGGTACAATCAAATCTTTAGCTACAACTTGCTTCCCTTCTTTAATATAAATTGATTTAGCTAACTCATCTACCACTAAAAAAGGGAAATCATTTATTGTACTTTGTTTATTTTTTAATTCAATTTCAATAAATTCGTTGTCTGTATGAGGAAAAGGAAATACGTTCGTTTCCTTTTTAACACTTGCCCCTAAAATAGTATAATTCACCTTTAAATATTTCATCAAGGAATCTTTCCACACAAAACTGTTTGGCATATTAAAAACATATTCCTTATAACTAACATTTTTGTCCCTTTGCTTTGCCGGCAATATGATAGGGGCTATAGAGGTGCCACGATTATTACCAATAGATATGGAGCTAATCTCCACAGGCAAGGACTCAATTGCACCTATTTTCAAATGAATCTGATTATTTGATACAAAATCAAAATATGCGTGAAATGCTTTGGGAGCATTCAACAATTGTTTTATCATCAATTGATTTTTGTAATATCCATTCTTGTCAAATTTTTTGTATGGAAATTCTTTGTATATAATTGCAAGATTTTCTTTTAGTTCTTTGTTGTTCTCACTAAAAAATTTATCCAGATAACTGGATTCTGAAATGCGCTCCAATTGTTTTACATATTCTTTAAAAAATTCAGCATTGCTAAATAACGCTTCATGAAACTTGGCATAGTAAGTAATACTATCCAAGGGATCATACTTGTAATTTCCTGAAATTCCCTGATAAGGCAATTGAGTAAAACTTTCGTATGAAACCGGCTCTAACCTTGCAGAAACCGGGTTATAATAATACTTAATGTCACTCCAGTCGATGCTGTGTTGTCCACCTACTAAATCAATTACCGCATGAAATTTTGCCAGACGTTTAATATCAAATACCTGGTTCACTGGTAATTTTCTATTTCTAAAACCTTCCATCAGTGCAGTTGCTTTCAAATAATATTCCCTTTGCATAGAATCTTCAAGCACATTGTTCTCTCGATACGCTTCAACAACTGAGGAATAATAAGATGCGAATTCAGCAACAGGCTGAGAGCTTTTTAACTCATTATATCGGTCAACCCAATATAAATCAGGATTGAACCGAATGATTGGTCCCGGTTTACGATTGTTATTTTCTATGAGTTCTTTATCAAAATTTTCTTCTACGGCATAAATTCCCCAATCTTTTCCATTAACAAATACATTGATGAATTTATAGCGGAGAGCGATTACATCTTCTTGTTTCATTAATTGATGGTATATCCATTCATAAATATATCCTCGCGTGCCCGGATGTTGAATGGAGAACCGTTTCATTCCCATAAAAGAATCTTTTTCTTTTATTTTTACCCTAAATGACCATTTATTATTCTGTAAATGATCGGTCATGTGTCCTTTTAGCCGGAGTTTAACCTTAATTTTTTTGCCCTGATGTTCTATCGTTGCCGAAACGTAATCGCCATCTATATCATTGATTATAACACCTCTTTCAATTGCTTTCTCTCTATTTTCTTGTAGTTTTTTAAAATCTTTATCATTTATCTCTATAGAAATATTTTCAGGATTAGCGTTTCTTGAATCAAAATAATTGGAACTTACTGTTTTTGCAAAATCCCAAAGACCGGAATAGCCTTTTGTTTGAAGTTTATCCGATGCTATATAACCCCCGATAAAACAAGCAGCAATAAGAATCACGAAGAATGTTCTCCTTATTATCTTTTTTTTATTTCTAAAAAAAATAATAAGTTGACTGAAAAAAGATGCTCTGTTTTTATTAGGCTTTAATTCCATTTTCTTCTAAAAGTAATGCTTCTGTCTCTTCTTCTGATACTTTTGTTTCTTCAGGATAAAAGGATTCATCAGAAATTAATGTTAAAACCATCAAAAAAATAATCGTATGTGGATTTAACGACCCTACAAGCCATGATTCAAAGAAAGCAGTAAATGTAACAACAAATAATATTGGAAATGCAAGAGGATTCTGTTTTGCTGCTTTTAAAAAGGTTATCAAATAGGCAAACAAATAAATGATTAAACCTATTAAACCCGTATTCATCCAAAACGTAAGAAACGTATTATGCACACCACCTTGGTGTCCCATTTGTGATAATAAATCCCAATTGCTTCTCATATAATGTTCATCATAACCAAAACCTTTTCCAATAAAAAAATTTTCCTGAATGTGATTCCAGGCAAAAAGCCATGCTACATAACGACCACTTCCATTTTCAAGTGTTTCAATTCTAAAAAACTCTCCCAAACCAAGTGATGAAATTATTGTGGCTAAATTATTTTCCAATAATACGACCCCATATCCAACACTCAAAACAACTACAAATCCTAAAAAAGGATTGATCTTATAAAATTTTTGAAAAAAGAGAAACATAAGCACACCTATAATAGAGTTTCTTGAACCACTCATAAATAAGGAAATCATAATGATACTATACACTAATATTAGCTGAAATCGATCGAATAAGTTCTTGTGAATATGGTTTACAACAAAAAAGAAGATAAAACTTAAGAAACAAAAAAGACCTAACCCATTGGGGTTTCCAAAAATACCACGATACCTTCCTCCTGTATTAGCCAAATTTGGCAATAAATACTTGCAAAGAATACTTACTATTAGAATCGTGATCATAAAGAATAAGATGTTTTTTAATACCTCGGCGCCATATTGGCGATATAACTTGACGAGGTAATTAGGAACAATGAGATACATTAAAAAATAGGAAAATGTTTTTTGTATACTAATCGAAAAGGTTTCTGTAAAGATGAGACAATAGAGAGAGATTATAAAAAAAGGAAAAAATGTTTTATAAATGGAATTCAATGGCTGAAAACTACCACTTTCCATTAAAAAGAAAATAGTTAAAACAGAAATATAAATATTTTTTACAGATTTAGCAAAATGCAAGTGAAAATCATAGCTGTCCGATAAAATAAGAATGAGAAGAAATCCGAGCAAAAGTTCCTCGTATCGCTCCTGCTTTTTCATCAACAAAAGACTTATTGGTAAAACAACATAAATAAGAGGTCCGCCAAACATTCCAACTAACAGCCATATGATCAGAATAAGATAAAGCTGGAGGTTATCGGTATAATATTGTTTCACTTTATTAGACTATATTTAGATCAAATATACGGAATATAATTCTTAAAAAGTCCAATCTTTAAAGGTCTATCCGATCCTTATCTTTTAGCTTAAAAAAGTCATTAATTTGTTCAATTTGGAACTTTCGCCTCTTAACTGCAAAATCTCTTAAAACATCCACATTATCGCGCCAACTTTCGTAACTTCCAATTACTCTCCATCGGTTAATGTGGGCTTCTATCTCGGGATCAAACAATTTTTGCGTCCTATCAATTTTTTGTAATAAATATTCAGGAGCAAAAACAGTATTCATGAGGTATTTATAACGTGTGACAAACTGATTCACAAACAATTTATTTTTTATCAGTGAACTAAAAAGCACTCCTACACTGCCTGTAGCCTTTGCTTTCGGAAGTAAATTAATATCAGGCGTACTAATAGTGTTATACCCAAAACCCCAATCCATATCATACAACATCCATCTCCAACGCCCATCTCTTACATTGCCATTAGTTTGCGAATGAATTTTTCCTTTATAATGCCAAAATTTTACATTATTATTGGGCCAATCGCTATTACAGAAATAAATATTCGCTATCAAAAAATCGGTAAAACTTTTAACGTCTATTTTAGAAAGCACATACTTATAATTTTTATCATCGGACAGGTCATTCTTTTTAACAAAGTTGAGTAATTTAGTGAAGTCATCCCTGTCTGTTTCTTTTCCATAAGAAAGTATCCCATTCAATTCAAGAATAGCAACACTATCGGCCGGTATATGGTATTTATTTACTAAATAATTTTCATCAAAATGTTCTCTGATATTATGAATTCCCCAATATTCTCCATTCAAGTAAACAATTGCATCACGATTTTTCTGTATCTCCACATGAGTATTTTTCATTAGCGATTGCATCAATCCATCACGAAACATTGTTTTATCCCAATCATTACCAGAATTTCTTAAAACAAAACAGTTGTATGTATTCTCCTCTCCTTCTTTAAACAAGTCATACTTTAGCACATCGTTTCCATATTTTTTATTAAAATAAATTCTTAATGATTTTTGAGCGTATCCACGGGTAGCATTCCCATTTATCCGCACACCTGCATTTGCATAAAAACCATTCTCTTCTATATTTTCAAAAAACTCAATATGAATTTTCCTCTCACTGTCGATACCACGAGAAAGATAATTGGAGGGATACTCCCACCATGGCAGATTTAAAGGAATATTTTTGCGTATGTAATTATCTTTATCCTCGTAATTTTTGCCTAAAATATATATTCCATTTTTGTGCCCGAAAAAATCTTTTACATTAACTGTTAATGCAACAACAGGAAATGAATGGTGTTTTTGTCTGATAAAAAACGTACGTACGAGTTCTTTACTTTTTCTATTTTTTTTATCAACAACAATGGCTTTTAATATTACACCTCGCGGGCCGTTTCCTAGTGGGGGCTTCCATCTGGGAGAAGTAGGAATATTTGATAAATTATCGGTATTTGTTTTCTGATCAACTATAACAATAGGATCTTTATAGATCATGGACGAAAGATCTGGAGAAGAACCATCCAAAGAATAATAAATGACTGCATCGGGAGAATCAGAATGGAGAAATACGGCAACAGGTTGATTATAAAAACCACCTTTTTGATAACACGAAGGTTTTGCAAGCTCCTCAGACCGCTCTAACACAACAATTTCTCTTTTTGAAGTCTCTAAAAAAATGACGCTAAAAAAAATGACTCCTGATATAACAAGAAGAAAGGAAAAAGTTATTAATTTAAAAATAAAAGAATAATTCTTGTTTTTTTTCTGAATAGGCCGCATCTTAAAACACAATCCTTTCTATACCCTGAAGATATTTAGAATTTTTAGTCATTGTAAATGGCAATAGGTTTCCTAAACCAATTGCATCTTCACCAAAAGCAGAATCGTATTTTAATTCTAGCACAACAGACTTATGATCAATCGAACTGGAAGGAATTAATCCTATGTCATAACCAATTCTAAAATACGTCAAGTTGTGATCGATGGTAATCCTGAAGTTTTTATCTGCTGACATAAAATATTTTCTTGAGTAGCAGGTCATTACTGTCGGATTTAATGAAAGCACGTGATTACGTATAAATTGTGGAATTTTTTGATCTCCTAAGGCAATAATAATTTGCTCTTTCGAAAAATTTTCATCCATTTGAAAAGGAAATAATGTATATGACTCTTTATTGCCAAGTAAACCATTTTTAATTTTAAATTCAAGAATGGGTTTTTCAATCTGTCCAATAAGATCCCCATACCAACGGATCCTGACTTTCATCCTGTCTTTTTCTCCATCTACATTATCATAATAACTTTGAAAGCCAAACGTATCAAAATAAATATTGTTGACAATCCGAGGATGGTAGATTTCTGAGAAAGCAGCAGGATGAAATTTAAGCATTTGTTCAACTTGCTTGTAAGAATAGTCAGTAATCAGGAACTTCCGTTCATAACGTAATTCTTGTGGTTGGTTTAGCGTTTTCATTCCAAAAAAATAATTTTAAAAGTCGCGGGTATTGTCCATAAAGACAATAGCTATTTTCGGATAAATTTTCTTAATGGATGCTTTTGTTTCCTCCAACTTTTCAAAATCATCAAATTCAACAAAGAAGGATGCTTCTTTCATGTTTGCATTTTCATCACTTCGTTTTAGTTTTATTCCGGAGCAATGTTTTTTTAATTCATCAACAATTATTTTCAAATCCATTTCCTCTGGAAGTGCAGTAGAAATAGTAAGATACAAATTCTGAGTTTCAATTTCTTTCTTAAGTCTATTAGTAAACCATATTGCTCCTGCAAAACAAACAAAAGCAACTATTGTAAGAATAGCCAAACCAGCACCGCAACCTAAACCTATAGCAATTGTAAGAAACAAGTAAGTAAGTTCTTCTGGTTCCTTTATTGCTGAACGAAACCGGACAATTGAAAGTGCACCAACCAACCCCAAGGATAGTGCTAAGGAAGATTTAACAACAGAAATGATGAACATTGTTGTAATGGCTAAAATCAGAAAGTTTCTGGCAAATGCTTTACGGTTGGAGAGGGAATTACCATACTTTACATACATTTTCCCTAATATAAATGCAAGAATTGAACAAATAAGAAAACTAAACAGGAAACTGGGTATTGTTTTAGGAGAAAACCCTGATAAATTATCTGAAATAAAGGCTTTTAATTCATTCATTTTGAGTTGAGTTATGTAATACAAATGTATTAACTATGTTTATTAAAATTACAATTTGTTGTCATAAAAAAATGTTTCATCGTATGCGCGATTGCTGGCGCCTTTTTCATGTTTAAATCCATAAGAGGAAAAGAACTCGTAGACCATTTCTACGGATGCTCCTGCTTTTTGTAAAAAAGTGGAATTGATTTCAAGAATGAACTTAGCTCCACGCAGTTTATCCATTGATTTTCTCATTCCGTTCAAAACAGTCATTTCGTATCCTTCTACATCAATTTTTACCACTTTTGTTCTTTCTAACATTTCTGTTGTAACTATTGAATCAAAACTAAAACAATTAACTTCAATGGAATCAACCCGTTCAGATCCGAGATCGACAACAAAAGAATTCAACCCAGGATTCCAATCTCTGGCAATTCCTAATTTTAATTTTTGAGATTTGTCTGATAAGGCATATGGAAATACGGAAACATTATTAAAATTATTTAATGCTATATTGTCATACAACCTATTTCTTTCTCGAGGAGAAGGCTCAAAAGCAATCACTTCAATGTTATTTTTTATTGCAGCCAAAAGACAGAAATACCCAATATTTGCACCGATATCAATGTAAATACCTCCATTTTTCAATTCTGAATCAATTAAGTTTTTCACATCTGGATCATGATTTTCACCTGTAATTATTTTCCTATCGATTAATGATATCGGATTCAGTTTCATTTTAATACCATCAAATGAATACACGGCATAGCCCATAATACGATATATAAATTTACCTAAAAAATATTTACCTTTTTCAATAGGAACATTATTATAGTAATATATATATAACTTAAAAACTCCTTTTTTAATTGTGTTTATCATTTTCAGTTTAATAATAAATTAAGATAATCTTGTCTAAGTCCTTTCCAAGAATAATTTTCTGCAAATAATTTTCTATTTAATTCAGCTTTCTGTATCAGCCAATCATCATTATTTGCATTTAATTTTAAAAATGTCTCCAAATTCCCTTCTAATTCCATATTAATACAGCAATCATCCTGTTTCAAAATCCATTTAAATAATTCTCTATTATGCAAAACAATAGGCAATCCAGCTTGCATCGCCTCTAAAATAACAATTCCAAATCCTTCTTGTGTAGATGCCAGTACAAAGACATCTGCCATTGCATATATCTTAGGAACTTCTTCTCTACCAACTACAATATGAACGAATCTTTCCCCTAATTTTTCTTTAGCTACGTTTAGCATATCATCTGCATCTTTACCTCTAGCGACTCCACAAAGCACTAATGTCCAATCATCCGACAGCTTTAATGCTTCGTTTATTACATAGTGCATTCTTTTATGTCCTCTATTTATTGCCCCAACACTCAGTAATACTTTTTTTGTTTTGATAGAATATTCATTTTTAATGGCTGATTTATCAAATTCACGCGCTAATTCATTTTTCAAAAAATGGGGTAACAAAACGACCTTCTTATTTAAATTATTTTTTTCAACGTACGTTTTCATTGCCAAGTAATTTTCTACACTAACTTCATGAAATACATCTGCATTATTAATATTATCTGATGGATGATTCCAAACCCCATGGGTGAAAACAATTTTGGGTTTCCCTGGCAATAATTTACGAAATTTGTAAATCGTTTTAGAAGCCATAGGTTCAATTACCGCAATTGTTTCAAATTTTTTTCTTCTAATGATACAATATGAAATAAAGCGTAAAGCAAAAAACAAATACTCCCAATACAATAAATCGCCTCGATATTTTGCAAGAAATTGACATAAAAAATCACTTCGATAGGGCACTTTAAGGACAATTTCATTCTTTTTTTGTATCCCCTGTCTTTTAAATAAAAAGAATTCAGTATTCGGAACATTTTCCTCTTTTAAACAATCAAAAAGAGTTCTGCAATGTGTTTCATAGCCTCTTAAAACATTATCTAATCCAGAACACAGTATTGCAATTTTTTTCGACATTTAACTTACTTTTATTAAAGGGACTAAATACATTAATAAAAAATTAGAAATTGATTTAAACATAAAAAATAATCTATTCACACCAATTGCTTGATATCAAAAATAGTACGCTTAATAATCGTTTCCCATAAAAAATGCTTCTCAATGGTTTTGATAGAGTTTTTTTTCATCTCTATTAATTGTTCTTCCGGTTTATTCAAAAATGCAATCATTGAATTTTTAATTTGAACAATATTTCCTGGCTCTATCAGTATCCCATTCTTTTCGTTTACCAATTCACTAACCGCTCCAACATCAGATGCAATAATGGCTAATCCTGATGCCATGGCTTCTAAAATAACTGTAGGCATTCCCTCACTATAACTAGGACAAACTAGTACATCTGCAGTTTTCAGAATATTTTTTATTTTCGACACATCTGAAATAGCACCATAATAAGTTACATTTTTATTTCTAATTTGTTTCTCCTCTGGAATCGCACCAATGAATTTAAATTCAAAATTTTCAGCGACTATTTGTTTTAACACTTTGGTAAGTTCCTCTATTCCCTTTCTTCGTTCATATCGACCAACAAAAACAAAAATCCTCTTTTTAGAGTTATTAATCTCTTCTGTTCTAATCCAACTTGGATCAATCCCAATGGGTATTTGAATGATTTTTTTTTTTTCAATTCCTTTGTCTAAAAGCAAATTTGTTAATTTTCCTCCCAAAGAGAATACAACTTCTGCATTTTTTAAGGACCTTAAAACTGGTCTTCTAAAAATTAAACGCTCTGTTTTTGATCTGACATCAGCCGCTTTCTGAAACATCTCTAAACCATGAAAATTAACACCGATAGGAGTTTTTGCAATCAACCTATTCTCCAAAAATTTCAAACCAGAAAGGCCTTGAACGTATATAAAGTCAACGGCTCTCTTTTGTAACACTTTATAAATTTCTGAAGAATACAGCCTCATTTCTCTAATATAATGCCCCGGAAATGAATCTGCTTTAGGGAAAGGGATAATAATTGAAGTAATGTATGCTTTTTCAGAATCACTAAAACAATCTATCTTCTCTGCTATTTCCATATCCAAGGAAGTATGATATAAATCAACGTATATTGAATTTTGAGCGAAGTATTTTGCCAAATAAAATGAATGTTTTTGCATTCCTCCTATCACATAGGGGTAAATACCATCCGTGACAAGTGCAATCCTCATACGTTTCCTTTTGTTTTAGGATTACTTTTTAACTCATGCTCATTAATAGCAATTTTTAGTGATATTTTATGAGCAGGTTTCTCAACTAATAGATAAAAAACATATGAAGTTATTAATGTAAATAGTACACCTGCAATGACCACTAGTATTTTCATAAATGGATTAGTAAAGATATGTGAACAATAATTCACTAATGCGACTCCAGTTAAGCTATGCATCAAATAAATCGAATAGGACATATTCCCTAAAAATGTAAGGTACTTATTTTTAAAATCTGAAAAGAATAGTAGCATAGGTATAATAACAACAGATCCTATAACCTGTATGATTTCTACTCCATAAATTAATTCGAAAGCAACCATTCCGATTGTAGCTAGTATATATTCCTTTTTTGAAATTGTGTTTGTCATATAAGAACAAAGTAATGTTCCAATTATTAGCACTGGCAAGTAGACAAATAATTGCTTGCCAATAAATATAGTACAAACAGGCACAAAAACATACATAACGATTCTTACCCATAATCTCGTGTTAAAGAAAAGTGGAAAAGTTAGTCCCATAAACAAATACCACTGACATTCAATAGCCAAAGTCCAATAAGACCCACGAACCCACTGCTCACCTGGAAAAAAAGGTACCAAATAGCCTAATTGAAGCAATACCTGCTTAACACTTGGAATGGTTTCAACCCCATTATAATATGGGCTAAGCATCCTAACGTAGGTATATGCAATTGCCAAAAATAGAGCAATAATGAATGGAGGCTCTATCCGAATCATTCTTCTTGCCACAAAACGTCCATAATCTTTAATCCCATATTTTGCATGTTGCAACCACCATGGAATCACAAAACCAGAAACTGTAAAAAAAACAATAATTGCCAATTTACCTGTTTCGTGAATATACGGTAGTATTGGACTATCAAAAAAACCAGTAATATTCACTGTATAGTGTGAGAATACAACAATCAAAATACCAATTGCGCGATAAGCATTAATTACCGAGATGTTTTTTTGAAGTTTAGGTGCTTTTTCCATAATTATTAATTTTCAAGCAAATTCTTGTAGAAGGCAAAGGTAGCATTTTCGGAATAATTCGCTCTGATTTTATTCTGTAATTTTATAGCACAGCTGCTCAATAAATCTCTATTAATAAGATAGTTTTTTAGCTTCAAATACATATCCTCTTCATTATCTTGTTTAAAAAGCAACAATTCCTCATTATCTTTAAAAAGATCACTAATAGTTGGGGTATCAGGGGCAATAACTGCTAGATGTGCTGCACCATATTCAAAAATTTTATTGGGTGCACCATACCAATTAGAACCAGGCATTACACCTATATGTAAATTCTGTTTATATTTCAATAGTTCTATTCCATCGGTAAATCCAGGCATTACAATATCTTCATGTAAATTTAATGTTTCTACTATATGAAGAATGCTCTCATATTCCATTCCGTTGCCGATTAGAAACAAACGAATTGAATGGCCTTCTTTTTTTAATCTAACAAACACATGCAGTAAAATATCTACTCGATGCCATTTTAAAAAGGAACCTAAAAAACCAATATTAATAGTGTCTTCGTAGGTTTTTTCAGATATAAAATCAAAACGGGTAAAATCCACATTCTGGTGAATAAACGCATTTAATTTAGTATGATATTTTGTTTCCAGATAATCTTTCACCGGATTTGAATAGATAACAAGTGATTCTGAATGTAGGATAGAAGAACGTTCTCGTTTCTCAACCTTACTTCTGAAAAACAATTGCCCTTGATGAAAAAAAGCATGTTCTTCCAACACAGGATTATCATAAATAAGCACGAGCGGTTTATTGTGTTTTCGGGAAAGTCTATATCCAACATCTGAGCCATATGTATAAAATTCTAATACCTTGTCGAACTCTCTTCCTCTGTCAACCTTTTTAAAGAACAGATCCATCCAATTAAACAACTGCAAATCCCTGATGGCTTCTTTTATAAAATATGGAATTAGCTTCTTTAAAAATGATCCCGAAGTTTTGGAAGTAGCCAAAGCTTTATTTTCTTGCTTTAATTGTTTATCAAATGGTAAATCATTAATTGTAATGTCATAGCCATTATCATACAAAATACCTGCTAAACAAAAAATATAAGAACCCAAAGCCGACTGACGATTAAATATTTCAGAAGTACTTTTAGTATATATAATAAGAATATGTTTTTTCAAAATATATAAATCTAAATAATTGAATTCGTATATATTTCTTCTAGGAAAGCTGCATTCTTTTCAGGAGAATGATGTTCTTTAATATTTGATAATGCATTTTGAGCTTTTTGTTTAAGCAACACTTTATTAGTAATGGCCTCTTTCATTGCCTGATATAACCCATGATAGAGAGAGTCTTGGAATAATTTAAGATTGCCCCCGGAAAGATCACTATCCAAGGTGCCCATCCGTTCTTTTAAAGGTACATTTAGCAACCATCCAATAGTATTGTTGTTAAACTCGTTGAATGGTGGCATATCAGTAGTAATAACAGGACAACCACAAGCTTGCGCTTCTAGAACGACATATCCATATGTTTCTCCAAAAGAAGGGAGCAATCCTACATGAGATTTTTTAAACAGGGCAATGATTTCATTTCCTTGAAGTGAATAAAAATAGTTTATAACATTAGAATGTTTTTGAATAACATTTTTCGCTCTTTCAATATGACTATTTGTAACAAATTCATCTTTCCAGTTTCCTTTTTGTAGCTTTGATACAACATTCAAACGAAAATCAAAACCTTCTTCAATTAATTGTTCGGTTGCTTTTAAAACTTCTTCTCCTCCTTTTCTAAAAAAATCTACACCAACAAATGTAAATACCACAGGTCCCGAATGCTCTTTTTCATCTATTGAATGAATATGGAGTTGCTGAGATGGTTGTAAAACAATAAGTTTATCAAGAATTTGTTGCTTATATTCAGGATATTTCTCTAACAAAAAAGTCTCTATTGCTCTAGCTCGATCGCAAAAAGCAATAATTTTTTTGCAATTATTTTTTGCAAGCCTATGTACCAGTTTTTTTGATTGAAGATATGGCCGAGGAACTTCATTTTCATATGTTACCACCCATGGTTTTGAAGTAAATGGAACAGTATTAAAAAAATGATATAACGACACTTTATTGAGCCCCATATCAAAAAACGAGTTAGAGAAAAACAGATGACTTTTATTCTTGAACTTAAAATAAATATAATCCAATATTCTGAAAAAATCCAACCGCTTTTCCACTACAAACGACTTAAATGGAAGACCGGCAAAATTTCTTTTGGGGTTGTAATCAATAGAATTTGTACCTATAATGTACTTCTTATCTTTCATCCTAAAATTGTTCACAAAATATTATAATTGTCTACATTATCAGAATAACAAACAAACAAACAAAACCCACTACCAAATGCAATAAAGGGATCTTGTTCGAACATAATTACCCATACAGAACAAATATAATAATTTAAACTACAAAGAAATATTGGTTTTAGTAAAACTGTGGATTTATCATCCCATTTAACATTAAATTCATTAACAATAATTAAAAAAAAATTATCTGATTTAATTTATATAAATTAGCGCAAATGAAATCACAACAATTATCTTTTTTAATTTTATGGGTATAATTCGTTTTATTTTAGCAATTTCTGTAGTGATCACTCATTCCAGTCCTGCATTTGGGGTTTCAATTGTTGGTGGCCAAATGGCTGTTCAATCATTTTATATAATTTCCGGATTTTACATGTCGTTAATTTTAAATGAGAAGTATAAAAAGGGATCGCATAAATTATTTATTTCTAACCGATTTTTGCGATTATATCCCATTTATTGGTGTGTTTTAGTTCTTACAATAATTTGGTGTATAATAATGATCTATTCGTCAAACAAATTGGCAGAAAACAGCTTGATGACTTTTATTCAATATTTTCACACTTTAAATTCCCCAACTTTTATTTATCTTGTTCTTTCCAACATCTTTGTATTTGGTCAGGACATAGCTCTTTTTTTAGGGTTAGATCAAAGTAACGGAGGATTGTTTTTTACAGAAAATTTTCGACTAACGAATCCGCATTTGCATACTTTTATTTTTGTTCCACAAGCATGGACAATTGGATTGGAGTTAATGTTTTATCTCATTGCTCCATTTCTGTTAAGAAGAAAGACATGGCTTATTCTACTTTTAATAACACTTACACTTTCTTTGAAGCTATTTATTTATAATTCAGCATTTAACCATGACCCATGGACCTACCGGTTTTTTCCGGCAGAGTTGCTATTCTTTCTTTTAGGCAAAATTTCTTATGATATTTATACAAAAATCAGAACCTTTCAAATTCCAAGAGTAGTTCTTTTGGGCACTTTGCTTTCTGTTATATTGGTAACCGTTTTTTATTTCTGGCTTCCATTTAACAAGCCATATCTCTATTTTACTGGATTTTTTATAGCATTACCGTTGATTTTCATTTTGTCAAAAAAATCAAAAATAGATACTTATATCGGAGAATTATCATATCCAATTTATATATCACATGTTTTTTTATTAATGATTATTCAATCTTTAAAAATTCCATTTATTGAAAGTAAGGGAACAACCTTAATCATTTTTAGCGTCATTTTTTCTATTTTATTAAATGTATTTATTACAAATAAAATAGAAAAATTTAGACAAAAAAGAGTATTGAAATTTGAAGAAAAACAAACGAATTAATAAGTAAGCTAAAATTATTTCCAGCTAATATTCGTTTTCAAAGCTCGAGCGGGGTTTCCACCGATGAGCGTATTATCAGGAAATGTACCATTTACAACACTTCCAGCAGCAATCACACAATTATCCCCGATGACACTTCCTTTTAAAATTGTAACATTACAGCCAATCCATACATGATTTCCAATTATCACACTTGATTCTATTATTGGTTTGCTTTCATTTATTGGCAATAGTTGATGATGGTGATCATCAATTATTGTTACTCCCCAACTAATGGCGCAATCCGAACCAATCTCAACAAAAGTAGTTACTTCAATATGTGCATCAGAAGTAAAGTAGGTATTTTTACCAATTTTGAGTTTTGCAGAACGCTTCGTAATCAAATTTACGCCTGGACCAATAACAACACTTGCTCCGATTTCAATACTAGAATAGTCATCAAAATAAATATTTGTTACTTGTGCTGATATTAAGGGCAGATTCGTGTCGGCACCAAGTACCAAACGAGATCCAAGTTGTAGGGACACATTTTTTCCAATGTGAATGCAGCTACTTCCTCTCACCTTGAAAGGAATAAACCAACCACCTTTTTTTAAATATTTTAATGCTGTTAACCGTATCATGCTCTAAATCTTTCGTAAAATAAGCAAATTTTTGTTTCAAATTGAGAAAGGGCTTCTCAAAATAATGGTAACTAAAATAATGAATGCTATAAAACGTAGTCCATCTAAATTAGGGAAAAATATTTTTACTTTATTATTGTTGTTGTTCATTTAGTATCCATTTTCAAAATCGAATCAAGATCTTCTGCTAAATTTAATGAAAAAACATTTGCCCCTTCTACATTCAAATGTGTTGCATCAAAAAAATACTTTTTATTATTACAAATATTCATATTTGAATAATCAATAATACTAAAACCATATGAATCAGCAATTGAGCTCAAAAATTTAACAAAATCTAGATGCTTATCTCTATATTGAGGGAAATATAATTGAGGGCTGTAAATCAATTGCAAACGGATATCTTTTTGTTTTACTTCCTTCAAAAAATTTCGAAATAAAATTATGCCTTTTGGAGTATATTCAATTTTCAATAATCCTTCTGCTGATTCATCAGCGGTGGACTCCCATACTTTTTTTAATGGAGAAAAACCTTTATAATAATTTTCCATTTTGCGTTCCGGTTGAATAAACGCTTGTAATGATTGATTTATAATACCATCAGTATAAAATGAAGCTCCAACAAAAGGAAAATACTTTGAAACAATAGGCCAAGAAGAGTATTTTGACAGCGTATCGTATACTTCTGGATGATTTACATATGGCAAATACCTTGAGGGTGTTTTTATTTCGTTTGTTGTATTCAGGATTTTTGGGTCAATATTTATAACTAAAAGCTTAGGTTTCTCATGTGTTTTAAGATATGCATTAAGATTAATTTGATCTTCTACTATATAAGCACCATCTAGTCCAAAGTTGAAAGAGTTTGCATGAGAAATAGAATCAATAATTTTAGGGTTTATTGTCCAGTTAACTCTTGAAGATCCTAAAAAAATTATATCGAAATTATTATTTTTCAATATTAATTCATTTAGTTTTCCGAAGTAATCTGTTTTTTGTTTTCGTAATCCCATATTAACAATCCAAAAAAAAGATGTAGAAAGTGCAGCAGTAATAAGCAGAATAGAAATACTATATTTTAAAAATAATTTCATTGCTGTAAAATCTTATTACTTAAATCTGTTCCAAGTTTTCTCGAAAAAACATTTGCTCCAACTAAATTAAGGTGAGTAGCATCAAAAAAATATTTTTTTTCTTTACAAATATCCATTGATGAGTAATCCATTAAAACATAATTAAATTCAGAAGCAATAGTTTGTAGTTTAGAAACATATTCTTTATGCTCAAAAGAATATTCTTTAAAATCATACTGTGGGCTATAAATTATTTGAAAATTAATTTCATTGCTCTTTATTGTTTCCAAAAAATGATGAAAAAGAACCAAGCCTTTGGTTGTAAATTCTACGGGGAGCAAATTTTTTGCTGTTTTATCTCCACTGCCCCAAATTGTGACCAATGGGGAAAAACCCTTGTAATAATTCTCCATTTTTCGATTAGGTGAAACATACGCTTGTATGGATTGATTTACAATCCCATCTGTATAAAAAGAGGTTCCAACAAATGGAAAATACTTAACAACAAAAGGCCATTTTGAGTATAGTTTCAATGTATCGTAAATTTCTTTATGATCAATATATGGAAGGTATTTTGAAGGCGGTACTTTTATTTCATTTGTCACATTAAACATCTTTGGATCAATATTCAAAACCAACAACTTCGGTTTTGAATGAGTTTTCATATATGCTTGCAAATGCATGCTAAAATCAACAATATTGGCACCATCGAATCCAAAATTAAAAGCATTTAACCCTGTTGCCGAATCTATTAATGCAGGATTTACTGTTAAATTAACACGTGATGAGCCAATAAATACAATATCAAAATTTTCTTTCCCTAAAACAAGCTCATTCATCTTCCCATAAACATCTACTTTCTGTTTACGTAAACCTTTATTAACTAGATTAAAAAAAATAGTGGAAACAATTCCTGTAAGAATTATAATGGTAAATGTATATTTCAAAAAGGTTCTCATCAGAACTGAAAATATATGAAACTTGTTCCATCAAATACTCCAAAATTAATTATTAGGAATAAGCATAGACTTACAAAAAGTACATCCTTACGATAATTTTTACTTACATTGGAAAGGTCTGTTTCAGTCTTGTACTCAACAAAAAACATAAAAATAGTAAATAAAACACTTAAAATTAAACTGTATAATCCAAATCGATAAAATGTAATGGAAGAAAGTGAAACATGAGTAAAATCAAATATATGCTGTAAAATATAAAAAGCATCAGATACATTTTTAGCTCTGAAAAATATCCAAGCAACAGCAACAAGGTTAAAGACAAAAACAATCTTAAAGAAACTAAGCATTTTATTCATAAAAGGATTCTTCATGTCCAACGTCAACTTACTAAAAAATTTCATCTGTATAAATACATATATAAAATGGATTGCTCCCCATATCACAAATGTCCAATTGGCTCCATGCCAAAAACCACTAATAAGAAAAACAATAGCCACGTTCATATAAATCCGAAATGCAGAAACTCTGCTTCCACCTAATGGAATATATAAATAATCGCGAAACCATGTTGATAAGGAAATGTGCCACCTTGTCCAAAACTCCTGTATACTTTTTGAAAAATAGGGTCTTCGGAAGTTTTCCATAAGGTCGACTCCCATAACTCTGGCAGCTCCAATTGCCATGTCAGTATAACCACTAAAATCGCAATATATCTGGATTGTAAAAAAATAGGTCGCCATTAACAGTCCTATTCCATGATGTTGTTCGGGTTTGTCATAAAAATGATCTACAAGCTGTGTCATCCGATCCGCAATCACCACTTTTTTGAACAACCCCCACACCATCAAACGCAAGCCACTGATTACCCTGTTAGCATCAAAATCTGCAAACTTATGAAATTGAGGAAGCACGTTTTGTGGACGCTCAATAGGTCCTGCTACCAATTGAGGATAAAACATTACATACAAAGCATAAATCCCAAAATGTCTCTCTGCTTTAAATTTCCCACGATATATTTCAATTGTGTAGCTCATTGCCTGAAAAGTATGAAAGGATAAACCAATAGGTAAGGCAATTTTGAGATAAGGGATAGAATTATTCAATCCTAAAGCATGGCATGCGGCATCAATGTTTTCATTAAAAAAATTATAATATTTAAAAAAACAAAGTATTCCCACATTTGCAACAATGCTTGTAACAAGCCAAAATTTACGTTTTGACTTATCTGAAGAAGACTCAATAAGTATTCCAGCAAAATAATCGATAATAATAGTGAACGCAAGAATTAGAATATAATAAGGTACAAATACCATGTAAAAATAGCAGCTTGCCAAAAGCAGTAAACTCCATCTGTATTGTTTCTTAAAAAGAAAAAAGAATACAGTAATTACAATAAAAAAAACTAAAAAATGAAGTGAGTTAAATAACATAATTTTCATTTTTTATTCGAAACGATACATTGGCATAAGCGGAGTAAATTTGAATTTGGCTCCTTTCAATATAGATTTAACAACTCTGTAAACAAAAACCTGCAGAATATAACTTGAATTGTAAATAATATTGACAAAAAGGCTGATTACACTTTTAGGTAATATCTTTTTTTTTGCTAATTTCATTTTTTTTAATTCACGTTTATAAAAAAATGTATTAAGACAATCTCCGCCAAAATGCATAATAGCGGGTGTGACTTTTTCCCCTTCTTTATAAAACTCGCAATATCCTTTTAAAATATCCATCTTAAATTGCCCTTTTTGGGCAATGGGAGTTCTCATTCCCTTACCTCCATCCTCTATTGGAATCATCCGAAAATAACTCATCGCCAAAGACATTAAAACCTCATCCGCTACTCCATCTCGCCATTTTCTGAATCCCAATTTGTCATAATAATTTACAAATTCTCTTGCTTTTTCATATACTTTATTTGCCAGTTCCGATTTTTCAAAATAGTAAACTCCACCATTAAAAGAAATCAAATAATCTAAATCTATTTGGGTTTTCAAATATTCTATTGTTTTTCCTGACAAAATATAGTCATATTTTTTTTTCCCAATAACACTTACTTTTTTTCCATCAAATAAATCAAATAACCAATCTATAGAATCGACAATAAGGCAATCTGAATCAATAAACATTGTTTTTTCAAAAGGGGAATATTCATTTACAAATAATTTTTGAATAACTCCTTTTCCATATTCACTATTAACCGGAATAATAAAATTAAAATGCTTATGAAGTTCCGGATCTTTTGAGTCAGTAACCAATGCAATAGGTATATGCGGAACTTTAAGCCTACTGGACAATGATAAATTAATTGCCATATCAATATATTTCTGAGCTCCCGTTGCTATTGTTAATATTCCTTTATGAGTTTCTTTCATTTTAAAAAAATAGAAGTGTAATAAAATTCGTTCATGAATAAGTTTAATGTCGAATTTAGTGATTAATTAATACTTTTTTTTAACTTTAGCAACTAAATAAAAATTATTACTCGTTTTTTTCAATGCGTAAGTTATGAAATAAATTTGTTTAATCATCAAAAATAATGTGTTTTTACTTAACAAAATTTTATAACATCAATGCTTTTTAACTCATTTCATTTTTTAGTATTTTTTATTCTTATCACCACCATCTATTTTGCCCTAAATCATAAGTATAGATGGGCATTATTATTAATTTCGAGTTGTTATTTCTACATGGCATTTGTGCCTGTCTATATTTTAATTCTGGGCTTTACCATTGTAATTGACTATTTTGCAGGAATACTAATCGAAAGAAGCGTTGGAAAAAGACGGAAATCTATTCTTATTATTAGTTTAATTTCAAATATTGGAGTATTAGTTGTATTCAAATATTATAATTTTATAATTGAAAATTTTTCTCATTTACTAGGTTCAATTGGTCTAAATAATCATTTGCCTTATTTATCAATCTTACTTCCTATTGGATTATCTTTCCATACTTTTCAAGCTATGAGCTATACAATTGAAATATATCGCGGCAAACAATTGGCAGAAAGACATTTTGGAATTTATGCTCTGTATGTAATGTTTTACCCACAATTGGTTGCTGGGCCTATAGAACGCCCCCAAAATATTTTGCATCAATTTTTTGAAAAACATGATTTTGATTATATAAGAGTTACTGATGGATTAAAATTAATGATGTGGGGATTATTTAAGAAGGTTGTAATTGCTGATAGACTGGCACTTTTTGTAAATCAAGTATATGATTCACCAACAAATTACCAAGGAATACCCTTGATAATAGCCTCTGTTTTTTTTTCCTTTCAAATATATTGTGATTTTAGCGGATATTCAGATTTAGCAATAGGTGCAGCAAAAGTAATGGGGTTCAACTTAATGAAAAATTTTAATCGCCCATATTTTTCAAAAACAATTTCAGAATTTTGGAAACGTTGGCATATTTCCTTATCAACCTGGTTTCGCGACTATTTGTATATTCCGTTAGGCGGAAATCGAAAAGCTAAATATAGATGGTATTACAATTTATTTATAACTTTTTTAATTAGTGGATTGTGGCATGGGGCTAACTGGACATATATCATTTGGGGATCTTTACACGGCAGTTATCTAATAATTGGTCTATCTGCTTCAATAATAAGGAACAGAATAAAAAAAATGGTAATGGTGCAAAAAATAGTTGGTGTTTTTGTAAAAAATAACTCTTATTATAGTCCCGTAAATCAAACGAGGACATTGGCTCTGCTGGAGAGCAACCAATTAGCAATATGATTTGCTACGAAGAATAGAAGTGGTCTTGTAAA
>CAMCUO010000022.1 GCA_945879015.1 Chitinophaga pinensis
AGAACTTTTGCAGCCCCAACAGCTCTTTTTTTTGATTTTTCCATGTACAAAAAAAGGATATTGAAACCACTTTCAATACCCTTAGTTCAAATTCTTTGCTGTATTGGCTTTCAGCCAATTCTACCAACTATTTTTTGCTATTATACCAAGAAATTAATGAGAGATTGAAGAACATTATATGCATTGCAAACGTAACGCAAACGTAACAATATGTAATTGGTATTTAGCTAACTACTACTTAACATAATATTAATTATAAGACAAAGTATTATGTACATAATTGATTATAAGTACATTATATGGATTGATTACCTGACAAGCATCTTAGCGCTAAATCCTTGACCTTTTTGGATGATTCTCACATAATATACTCCTGCAGAAATTGTCTGTCCCGAAACATCTTTTCACTTAATCTTCTACTGAAACTGATGAGAATTTTTTGCTTAGACTTAAGCTTAATTTTCGTTTGTATTCATCTTGCAACCACTTCACATAATTGTCAGTACTTGAGCAAATGCAATAAGAATATTTTTTAACACGTCCTTCGATGTCTTGCTCTAAAAGTTTAACAAGCTCAGCTGCTTCAAAATAATCCGAACTATTTTCAAAACAAATACGTGTGTGATGTTCAATTGCTCTATCAATAGCTGCCATTGGTCTTAAGCCTTGTTTTGCAAACAATGCATATTCTTCTTTCATATTGAAATCAATGTTTTCCGACTTACTAAATTTTGCCCTTAATTCAGCCGGCATTCTATAAGTGAAATTGCGTTCAATATCCCTATCATTCCATAAGCTTTCTAGATAAAAATCAGGCGATCTAAAGATATCGTGCCAATTCACATACGAATCCCACAAACCAAATCGTGCTGCGTTGTTTCCTAAATCAATTACTTCAAAAGTAGATTTGTTTGGTAAAATACGAGAACCTCTGCCAATCATTTGATGGTAAAGGGTTAACGACTTAGTAGCTCTGTTTATTATAATCGATTCTACAGTTGGTTCATCAAAACCGGTTGTTAAAATTCCTACAGATGTTAAAATTGCATCTGGTTTATTTTTAAACCAAGATAAAATATCTCTTCTTTCTTGCTCAGAGTTTGTATTATCTAAATGTCTGATTTCATATCCAGCATTGGTAAACAAAGAATGGACATGAACAGAAGTATTAATTCCATTATTAAAAATTAATGTCTTTTTTCCTTTACATTGTTCTTCGTAAGCACCAACCAATTTCTCTTGCATCAAATAATTGGTATACAATCTGTCGGATGAACTAACGGTATAATCGCCATCTATACCTACTTTTAAAGAACCTAAATTCACATCATAACTATGTGTCGTGGCTTTTGATAAAAATCCTTTTTCAATAAGTGCCGCAATAGAATGTCCAACAATTAATTCATCATACGTTTCCTTCAATGGTAATTTAATGTTGGAACTTAGCGGTGTTGCTGTAACACCCAGTATGACACTCTTTTCTAAGAACTTGAATAATTTTTTAAAAGAATTGTAATGTGCTTCGTCAATAATGACCAATCCCACCTTTTCTACTTCTAATTTTTCATCTTGCAATCGGTTGTTCAAGGTTTCTACCATTGCTACAAAACACTTATAATCTTCTTGATCAGGAAGCGTTTTCACTTTACTATCGATGATTTTATTTTCAACACCAAACTCATTAAGCATGTTGGAAGTTTGCGCACAAAGCTCAATCCGGTGAGTTAGGATCAAAACTTTTTTCCCTGTTTCACTGATATAACGTTTTGCTATTTCAGAAAAAATAACGGTTTTACCACCACCAGTTGGAAGTTGAAAAAGTAGATTATAATTTTCGGTGTGATTGCTAAGGCGTTTAAAAATCTCATCAATAGCCTCTTGCTGATAATCGTATAGCTCTTTCCCTATTTTCTTTTCTTCTATATCAACAGATTCTTCTAGCATAGCTTTTCCTAAAGTTCGCAATCTTGCAAAAATAGTCAATAGTTAGGTTGAATGGAAATTTTGGGAGAGAATAATAGTATTAAAAATAATCTTTCTCTTTATTAACGTCATCTCATGCAACGACAAGGGATCCCATAATCGAGTAGTGTCGAGTCATCAACTAGGAGATCCCGTGTCGTGGCACGGAATGACGGTTGCGAGGGTAATCATTATGAAAATGACTCGTCAAAATATATCAAAAAAGAAAAAAATCATTTTTTTTCATGAAGATCATGATAATCTGCGTTCCATCTTACCCTCTACGAATCTTCTGAATGCTTATTTTTAATTCGTTTTCAATCGCATGTAGTCTGCCCATTTCGGAGCTGGTAACCAAGCTAATAGATAAACCTTTTTTGCCAGCACGACCTGTACGACCGCTTCTGTGAGTATAATATTCTAATTGTTCTGGTAGTTGATAATGAATGACATATTGCAAATTATCAACATCAATTCCACGAGCAGCCATATCGGTAGCTACTAAAATTTGAACTTTCTCGTTTTTAAATGCACGCATTACTTTTTCTCTATCACGTTGTTGTAAATCTCCATGAATAGCTTCAGCTGCATGATTTCTTGCAATTAATTGTTTTGACAAAGATTGTGTTCCATCTTTCGTTTTGCAAAAAACAATGCCCCTCCCCTTCCCTTGTGTTCTTAGAAATTCTAATAAAGTGCTTAGTTTGTCTTTCGTATCAATGCATTGCACATATTGATGCTCTATATCTCTATTAACAACATTTTTTACATCTATTACTACTTTATACGCGTCTTCATCCATGTATTGATGAATAATTTCATTAAGCGAATCAGGAATAGTTGCCGAAAACAACCATGTAAAACGTTGTCCGTTTGTTTGTTCTAAAATAGTATCAATGCTTCCTTTAAAGCCCATGCTCAACATTTCATCTGCTTCATCCAGCACAATTGTTTTTACATCAGATAAACTAATTGCCTTGCGTTCTAATAAATCAATTAATCGCCCAGGAGTAGAAACCACAATATGTGTAGGCCGACTCAAATTACGAATTTGAATTTCGATTGGTTCGCCACCATAAACAGCTTCTACGAAAATTCGTTGTGGATTGTAACGTGCAACTCGAAACAATTGTTTTGCTATTTGTTGCCCTAGCTCACGAGTTGGGCACAATACCAAAGCTTGAACTTTCGGATTAGTAGTATCAATTTTTTGTAAAAGTGGCAAACCGAATGCGACGGTTTTTCCAGTACCCGTTTGTGCTTGCCCAATAAAATCAAATCCTTCTTTTAATAAAAATGGAATTGATTTAGTTTGTATTTCTGTTGGGTCAAAAATATTATTTTCTACAAGACCTTTTATTAGCTCTTCTGTTACGCCTAATTCTGAGAAAGTCGACAATGTTCTTTGTTTTAATGAAGTGCAAAGATAGCGTTTCTTATTGAACGTTATTGCGAGGCCCGCACTTTCGGGGGATGCGGCAATCTCTCATGATGATGAGAATAGTTTCCATTCAGCAATCCCATACAAAACTGACACATCTCAATCTCCCTAACCCTCTTTTCAAAGAGGGAATTGACTCTGCTCCGTATTCTTGTTATAGCATTCTATATTTTGTATATTTACAAATAGAAAAATTTTCTTTTATGAAATCAAAAAAACACATTCTATCAGCTATCATTTTGCTATTCAGCATTTCTTTTATTAATGCTCAGCAGTTTATCAGAAAAAAAGATGGAAAACCTTTGACCTTTGTAGAAATGCAAAGACAGTTTTCTGATTTTAAGAAAACTCATGATCTTGCCAAAACAAAACATTGGAAATATTATAAGCGTTGGGAACACGAGATGCAATTGAAAACGAACGGAAGTGGAGAGTTGGCTGATCCTGCAATTTTTATTGATGAAGCAGTGCGTGTAGCAAATGCAAAAAAGGCAAATCCGCCCTCCTCTTCTTTTATGGCTGCAACTTGGTCGCCATTCGGACCATACAATTTACCTGGAAATTTAACCGGGTATTTGGAAACAGGAATGGGAAGAATTAATTGTATCGCCTTCCACCCTACTGTTGCTACAACTTATTTTATTGGTGTTGCTCAAGGTGGAATGTGGAAAACAACCAATGATGGTTTGACTTGGACTCCATTGACAGATAATTTGCCTATTACTAGAATTAGCGATATTGTTATTGATCCAACAGACTTAAACACAATGTATATTTCTGTTTGTGATTTTGAATACATTGATGTAGCATTAAATATTGATGCAAGAAAAAGAAACACGCATTATGGATTGGGAGTTTATAAAACTACAGATGGCGGTTTAACTTGGGCACCAACAGGATTGAGTTTTCAATTAACGGATGGAGATGCATCCTTAATCAGAAAAATATTAATCAATCCGAGTAATAGCAATAGCCTTGTTGCATGTGGTGTTAGTGGGATGTACACTTCTGCAAATGCAGGAGCAACATGGACGCAAGTACTTGATTCACTTTGCTGGGATTTAGTTCAAGATCCAGTTTTGCCAAATACATTGTATGCAACATCAGGTTGGCTAGCAGGTTCTGGAAAAGGATATGCTGCAATTTATAAATCAACAAATTTTGGTGCAACTTGGAGTATGCTTACAACGGGCATTCCAGGAACAGGTGTTGTTCAAAGAATAAAATTAGCTGTTGCGCCAACAGATAATAATTTTATTTATGCAATGACAGTTGGCTTGGATGAAGGTTCTGCAGGAATCTACAAATCAGTAAATGCAGGAGCTAGTTGGACTTTCATTGATCCTGGAGTAAATATGTTGGAATACGATGGCGGAGGAAGTACTGGAGGACAAGGAACATACGATTTAGGATTTACTGTCAGCAAAACGGATAAAAATGTTGTTTATGTTGGTGGCGTAAATGTTTGGATGTCGATAGATGGCGCGAATACATTTAATCCAGCAACACATTGGACTCAATTTTACGGACCAACAATTCATTGCGATATTCATTTTATAGAAATCAATCCTTTAACTAACGATGTTTTTGTTTGTAGTGATGGCGGAGTTTACAAAACTGATTTAGTGATTCCACAATCGTGGGCATCTGCATCAGGCGGTTCTCCTTGGTCTACAAACTGGACAAACTTAACCAATGGAATCAACATCACTTCTTTTTATAAATTATCTAGTTCTAAAAATGCAACAGGAAGAATTTCTGCAGGCGCTCAAGACAATGCTACATTTTATTACGATGGTTCATCTTGGAATACTATTTTTGGTGGTGATGGAATGGACAATTATTTAGATCCAGTAGATGACAATGTGGTTATAGGTTCTAGTCAGTATGGAAATTTTTATGTTTCTGTTGATGCTGGATTTTCTAATATTGGAACTTCTGTAAATGTGAATGGAGAACCTGGAGAATGGGTATCTCCTATTGTTGCCGATTATAATATTCCAGGAACAATATATGCAGGATTTCAAAATGTTGTAAAATCTAATGATGGTGGATTAAGTTGGTCAGCATTAAGTCCAATGCCATTTCATCCCATAAATGATAACGAATTATGTGCATTAGCGGTTGCCAATTCAAATAGTAATGTACTTTATGCAGCAAGAAGAATTCGTTTTGAATTTGGTGCTAATTCTACGATGTATACAACATCTGATGGTGGAAGCACTTGGGTGGATGTAACTTCAAATTTACCAGATACTTTATATTTTACAAGTTTAGATGTTAGTCAGACTGATGCAAACACAGCTTATGTAAGTTTATCAGGATTTGTTGCAGGAGAAAAAATTTACAAAACAATTAATGGTGGAAGTACTTGGACAAACATTTCTTTCAACTTACCAAACATTCCAGTTAACTGCATTAAAACTGCTCCAGGAAGCAACAAAAAAATGATTGCAACTGATTTAGGGATTTATGTCTTGGATGAAGCAACAAGTATGTGGATTAGTCAGAGCACAGGTTTACCAAACGTTATTACTACCGATTTAGATTTTAATCCTGTATTAGATAAAATTTATGTTTCTACTTTCGGAAGAGGGATATGGGAAACAAGTTTATCAGCAATGGTTGGAATTAATGAAGTTGCAATAACAGAAATTGGAATTGAATTGTTTCCTTCTATCAATGATGGTTCATTTACTATTCAATTTACAAATCCAAATTTGTCGACTGAAATTTTAAATTTAGAGATTGTAGACATTACTGGAAGATTGGTGCATCAATCAAAACTAATGGGCAAAACAAGTTTTCAGCAAAATTTAGAATTACCGTCAGGAATGTATTTCGCCAGAATTAATGGAGGAAAAATAAATGGGGTGAAGAGTTTTATTGTGAAGTAAGCTCCTACTCTATTGAAAAAGCTCCCAAAATTAGTTTTCGGGAGCTTATATTTTCTACAATCCCTTTAGCTATAGGGACAAAATGACAATTAAAATTACTACTTAAACTGGAAGAAGAAGAAAACAACAGCTGCTTTTTCTTTGGAAACACCATTCGCACTTCCAATGCTGCTTCCTGAACTATTTCTTACTGTTCCATTTGAATCAATTTTTCCGATACTGCTTCCAGAGCTGTTTCTTACTGTACCGTCTTTGTCCACTTTACCAATGCTACTTCCTGAACCATTTCTGATTGTTCCATCTGAATCAATTTTACCAATGCTGCTTCCAGAACCGTTTCTAATTGTTCCGTCTGAATCTATTTTTCCACAGCTACTTCCAGAACCATTTCTGATTGTTCCGTCTGAATCAATTTTCCCAGTGCTGCTTCCACTAGAACTTCTTAATTCTTGTGCTTGTAAATTTGACATGCCAATAAACATTATAAAGATAATGCCTAAGCTAAGAGTGATTTTGTTCATATTTCTGAGTTTTTAGTTTTAACAAAATTATCAAAACAAATATAAGCCAATTGAATTATAAAACCTCAAGTATTTTGTAAACTATTCCGTTCATGTCAAATGAATCGTTTTTAATTAAATTTTTAAGCTTTATTCCTATTGGTGAGGCTATTGATATTGCATAATAAGACTTTTCATGAATTGACAACTTTCCTACTGGAACCAAAATAAAAAAATTGCCTTTGTCGGTAATAACAATACTTCCTACATGAGCTGATGCTGATTGAATTTGCAGATTTATTTTTTCGATAGATTTTTTTAAATCAAGAGCTTCTTTTAATTGATGTCTGCTTTTTTCTTGTTCTAACTGGGCCATTGATCTTCCTGTTTCATGCTTATCACCTGCACTACTTTTAGTGTCGTCATTTGCTGATTCAGTAGCACTATCAATTGCAGATTGAGCATTTGAAATTTTTTGCTCAATTTGTTTTAGGCAAAGTGAATAAAGTTGGTGTTTGAGATTGATCGTCATTTGGAGCATTCTGCATTGAAGCAGATATTATCGAGAAATTATTTTTTCTTCTTAACCATGCTATAATAAAATCCAAAACCGAAGCTAAAAAACTGAGTAGAAACAGCATTCTCAGTGCCAAATTTTGCATACTCATTTAATACTAAATCGTATGGATCAAAATGTGCGTCAAACACAGTATAAGAGAGTGTTGCGCCTACTCCAAAGTTCGATTCAATTAAAAAGAAAATATTCATTTCTGGCTCCCAATAAGAAGTAGTAAAACTATTAAGTTTAGGCTTGTTGTTTTCTTCTTTGTATTTTATTCCTTCATATTCCGTCCAATTTTGTCCGTAAGACAGAGCCATAGAAAAAATCGTTTTGTTTTTCTCTCCAACATAAGTATCAAAACCGAATTTCCCTGCAACACTATTAATTTTCATACTAGCATTGTAATCTGTGATTTTGTTTTCGGTAATTTTCAATAAACCGTTTTTTGCTGATGCACCAACAAATAAACCTTTATATAGCATAATGTTGAGTCCGCCCGTTGCCTCGTAAATACCAACAAAACTCTTTTTGAAAGACTTATTGCCCATTGGATGAGGAACAGTAACAGAAATTCGTGGGCTCAATAAATAGTACTGTTTTTTGGCAGGTGCAGGATCTATTGTTGATGCAGGTGGCGCAACAGGTAATTCATCATCTTGACTATTGGAGACAAGACAAAGCAAAAGAAAGAAAAATATAAAAATGTATCTCAATGTTAATAGTATTAATTGCTATCCATATGACGCAAAAAGAAGAATAAGGTTGCTCTTAAATTAAATTTTTATCTAATAGAAGTATGACATTTATTCATGTTTGCTCCTGTATAATCTTAAATTTAAAAGAGTGCTTACTCTTTTTGTTCAAATATACTCAAAGAAATGAATTTTGAAAAGGAGAATTTGAAACTCAAATGTTAAAAAAAGTCCTGAGTGTATTGCTCAGGACTTCTTAAAAATATTTATTTTTTAGCGGTTGGACTTTTTGGCTCCATCAACTTATTCATAGCCATCATTTCACGCATAGTGCGATCCATTCCTTCGCTAGAACCATCTAAGAATATAACGTTTCCTTTTCCATATTCAGCAAAGTTTTTAATTGCTTCTGTCCACATAGAGAAAAGAATTACTGAAGTATCTAAATTAGCTTGTTCCATTTCTTTAGCAGCTTGACTCATTCCCTTAGCTACCTCTTCACGGAATAAGGCAACACCTTGTCCACGCAGCTGAGCAGCCAATCTTTCTGCCTCAGCAGCAATTTTCGTAGCATTTCCATCAGCTTCAGCAGCTTTAGTTTTAGTAATCAATAAAGCTTGTCCTTCGTTTTCAGCAGCCGCTTTTAAGTTACTAGAAGCAACCACTTGCGCCATTGATCTGATAATAGCTTCATCAAAAGTTATATCGTTTAATTGTAAATCGATTAAGTGATATCCCCATTCTTCAAGGTTTTGATCAATTTGTCCTTTTACATCTTCAACAATTTCTTTACGCAGAGAAAGTACTTCAGCTTGTTTTTTCGTAGCCACAAAACCTCTGATTGAGCCTTCTATCGTACGAACTAAAGCTTGCATGAAATTGCGTTCGTCAATAAATTTGAATGCAACATTTTTAATACTCTCTTCATTTGTATTGATAACAGAATAAAGCAACATGGCTTTGAAATAAACATTTGCTTGGTCAATAGTGATTGCTTGAAACTCAAGCTCGACAGAACGATTCTGAATAGAAACGCGTTTAAAAATAACCTCTATAAAAGGAATTTTAAAGTTTAATCCAGGACCAAGTACTCTTCGATATTTCCCGAAAACTGTAACAACTGCAATAGTTCCCTGAGCAACCGTTACGAATGATAAAAATAGTACCAGCACTGCTATTACTATCATAACTATCTGAAAAATTGGCATATTTATTTGATTTTATTGATTTGATTACAAATGTATTATAAATTGAAAGCGAATTATAAATTGTTGATATTTAAATAAAATTTGTCTAAAGCCTTTTAGATGCTACAATTATTTGTATATTTGCATCGCTTTTTAGGAAGCTAAATGGCTGCGTAGCTCAACTGAATAGAGTGTCTCACTACGGATGAGAAGGTTAGGGGTTTGAATCCCTTCGCGGTCACGGAAAAACAAAAAGTCCCGAGTTAAATACTCGGGACTTTTTGTTTTATAAATTTATCAGATTAAAACTGTTTTCTAGGACGTTTCTCTCTTGAAAAATTGCTCTTTCTATCTCCTCCTCCACTTGATTCCTTTTTAGAATATGATTTTTCTGAAGAAGAATTTTCGTTTTTCGAATAACTTTTTTCTCTATCGCTATAAGATTTACGTTCTGTGCGCTCTATAGAAGGACCTCGATCTGAACGGTCGCCATACGACTTGCGTTCTCCTGAATTTCCTCCTCCGTAAGATTTACGTTCTCCGTATCCTCCGCTTTTGCGCTCACCAGAACCGCTATTTCCTCTATAGCCTCCTCTTTCTGAACGATTTCCTCCACCGTATCCACCTTTGCGTTCTCCACCTCCGAATGATCTTCTGTTTCCTCCACCTTCATATCCACCACGAGATGATCTTCCTTCGCTAGCTCCACGAGATTCAATTCTTACATTACGATTGTTGTATTGTACATTTTTGAATGTTCCTTGGATAATTTCTGCTGCTTCTGTTTTTACTTCAATAAAAGAGAAACTAGATTTAATTTCTGCAGAAACTATTGATTCCATATCCACTCCAGAAACTTCAGAAATGTATTGCTTCATTGCCGTGCTATCTAAACTATCTAATTCACCTAAGTTGATAAATAATTTAGTGATTCCTGGAGTTGAAGAAGAACGTTCTCTATCTCTAGAAGAAGATGCATTTAAGTCAGGAGCGCTTTTGTAATAGTCTAAAAAGCGGTTAAACTCAGTAGAAACAAAACGCTTGATAATGTCTTCTCTTGTTAATTCTTTCAACTCTTCATATATGCTTGGTAAATATGCTTCAATAGCATTCTCATTTACTTCTACATTGTGAATTTTTTTAACTAGACTGAACAATTGTTTTTCACAAGCTTCAAATCCTGTAGGAATAGTTCCTTGAGTGAATTTTTTCTTGATGATACGTTCAATGATTCTGATTTTTCCAACTTCTTTCATATTGATAATACAGATAGATGTACCTGTTTTACCAGCACGAGCAGTACGACCAGAACGGTGAGTATAATTTTCAATTTCGTCAGGCAAGTTATAGTTGATAACGTGAGTTACATCATTCACATCAATACCACGAGCTGCAACATCAGTAGCAACAAGCATTTGCAATGAACGAGCACGGTAACGTTTCATAACGTGATCGCGTTGTTGTTGCGATAAATCACCGTGCAACGAATCCGCTCCGTAACCATCTTTGATTAATTTATCAGCAATCTCTTGTGTTTCGATACGTGTACGACAAAACACAATTGCAAAAATATCTGGATTTGAATCCGCGATACGTTTTAAAGCAGCATATTTATCACGAGCTTGAACAACATAATAAATGTGTTCAATGTTTTCGTTACCTGCATTTTTTGTTCCAGCAGTAATCTCTACTGGGTTTTCCATGTAGTTTTTAGAAATACGCAAAACTTCATCTGGCATTGTTGCAGAGAACAACCAAGTATTTTTTTCTTCTGGAGTTTGAGATAAAATAGTATCTAAATCTTCTTTGAATCCCATGTTCAACATCTCATCTGCTTCATCTAATACAGCAAAACGTACGTTACTGAAATTTACTCGTCTACGATCAATCATGTCACACAAACGTCCTGGAGTTGCAACAACAATTTGTGCACCTCTCTTAATGTCGCGTGATTGATTATCGATACTAGCACCACCATAAACGGCAACAATGTTTGCGCCTTCAATAAATTTAGTGTAGCTCTGTAAATCGCGGGTAATTTGCATACACAATTCTCGTGTAGGGCAAATAATTACTGCTTGCGTATCACGTGAAGTGAAATCAATCAGATGTGTCAACGGCAAACCAAAGGCTGCTGTTTTTCCTGTTCCTGTTTGGGCTAATGCCACTAGGTCGGTATTACCTTTTAATAATACAGGAATTACTTTTTCCTGAATAGGAGTTGGATTTTCAAAACCCAATTCTGTTACAGCCTTAACAATAGCATTGTTAAAGCCTAACGCTTCAAATTTGTTCATTAATTTTTTATTAAGTTAATTTATACAGTCGTCACTTACAAGGAAGTATGTGTGAGTTGAATCCGACAACTGTTTTATAAGGAGCCCACCATCATTGGTTTTGGGGCTTTTTCGGCAATGTTCTACAGTCGTAAATTCGTCTCAGCAAAAATCCTATTTTGACTAAAACTTCGGCAAAGATACTATAATTAATTGAATTGGGACTTTTTTATTTTTATTTTCCGTAAAATTCGTTGAATCGTAAATTTAGAATGGAAATAATTTTGTCGTAAGAACGTGTACTGACAAGGGCTTGGTTCTGTTTAATTAAATATGGAAATGGCTTTGTTAATTGCGCATAATTTTTATCTTTTATAATAAATGCATCTAATTGTGTAGTCGCACTTTCATCAAACTCTCCAATTAGGTAGTTATTGCTGGTAAAGGAAGAATCTATTTCCATATTTACATTCATTAAACAACCATTATAATTTCCTTCTTTCACTTTTGTTGAATGATTGGAATAGAAAAAATAAACTTTAGAAAATTTATACTCCTTTTTAAAGGCCTCTATTATCTGCTTATTGGTAGCTTCTTGCGCATTACGAATTTCTTCTGCTTCTTTTACCATGCCTTTACTTTTCAAAGCATTTATTTTTAAGTCAGAAGTTCGTAAACGAACGAATAAAGCTCCCGTTTTAATGGTAGTTATGTTTTCACGAGCTTTGTCTCTCGACTTTTGGGCGAAGGAGATTGTTGTAATTAGAAGTAGAAGGATGATAAGATACTTTTTCATTTAAAGAAGTTCTTAAGAAAAAACAATTCGACTACGCTCAGTGTGACGTTCTAACTGTGATGCTTTTTTGAAACGTCACCCTCTGAATGGATTCGACTGCGCTCACCATAAACTCAGTCGAAGGTCTTTTATTCGTTTTATTCGTTATCAGTGTAAAAAAAGCAGGCCTATAAGCCGGGTTCTGTCGAGTTCTATCATTTATCTAGATTTTACATCGCTGTAAAACTCAAGCAACCTACCCTCCGAATAGAGCGAGCCGCTCTTACGCTTCGGTTTATTTGGTCTTTCAACTCCCAAGGTTTACCCATTACAACTATTGCTAATTATAACCGTGAGCTCTTACCTCACATTTTCACCCTTACTATTCTTGCGAACAGCGGTTATTTTCTGTGGCACTTGCTGTCTTCATATTGCTATGAATCCTTCCAGTTAGGAAGTGGGATGCTCTGTGTTGCCCGGACTTTCCTCCTCATATTGCTACGAAGCGATAGAACGGCCTGCTGTGCAAAGATAGATAAATAGTTAATAGGGAATAGAGAATAGTTAATAGGGGAATTATTTTACAAAGCCGGATAACTGATAACCATTAACCAATAACAACTTCCGTTGCCCCGTAACCATATTTCGCATACGAGCCATCATAGTAACGCATATTTTCATTATCAAGAATAGCTCTTACCTCCTGTTTCAAGCGCCCATTCCCTACTCCATGTATTACATTAAGTTTCCTGTAACAACCAGTAATTGCTTTGTCTAAGGCTTTTTGAAAATGTCTCAACTGCACATTTATAATTTCTGCATTACTCATTCCAGAATAATTATCTAATAATTCTTCGATGTGTAAATTTATTTCCATTTCAAGCATGCCGTTGTTTTTTGCATGAGGCTTGGATATCTTATGTTTATCAAAATGATTTATTTTTTGACTAAACAATTTCGATACATCAATTTTTTCTTGTTCTTTCTCAGGAATTGGTTCTGGTTCTCTAAAAGCAGCTTCTATCATTACTAATTCGGAAACAGCATACGGAAACACAAAGCCATCGTCAATAGTTACTTCTACCATTTTTTTATTGATGACTTTTGTAACTACTCCTCCACCCTTTTCATTTAGAAAACTAACTATATCTCCAATGCCGAAATTCATTTTACAAAAGTAGAAAAGATTCTTGTGCTTTTTGCTTATATTTGTTTGACATGAAATTCAAGTTTTCAATTTTATTACTCATTCTAGCTACACCCTTACTTTTTATGTATTGCGGATGCAAAAAGGATGTTCCGGCCACCTTATATAAAACGCAAAACGTAATTATAGTTATAGTTGATGGTGCTCGTTTATCAGAAACGTGGAATCTTCCAACCCGTCAATTTATTCCGCACCGTGCTTCTATGCTATCAAAAGGTGTTTATTGTAGTCAGTTTTATAATAATGGAACTACTTCTACTAACCCTGGACATACAGCAATTTGTACGGGTGTTTATGAAAATATAAACAATAGTGGTGCAGAATATCCTACTTATCCCTCAATATTTCAATATTGGTTAAAAACATTTGAGCGACCAAAATCTGAAGCATGGGTGATTGCAACGAAAGATAAATTAGAAGTATTGTCAGATTGTAAAGATGTAAAGTGGAAAGGCACATTTCGTCCATCAACGGATTGTGGCAATTTAGGGTTAGGAACAGGATATCGTGAAGATTTAACAACGTTTATTAGTGCTACAACTAAACTTACTTCGAATCATATCAGATTAGCACTAATCAATTTTAAACAACCCGATGCAGCCGGTCACGCAAAGGTTTATTCTGCTTATTTACAAGGCATTTTAGATACGGATAATTATATTTATCAGTTATGGCAACAATTACAAAATGATAATTTTTATAAAGACAGAACAACTTTAATTGTAACGAACGATCACGGAAGACATACTGCAGGCTATTTAGATGGATTTGTTTCGCATGGTGATGGCTGTGATGGTTGCCGACACATTGAATTTTTCGCGATGGGTCCCGATTTTAAACAAGATTATATTGCTAATATTCCTTACGAACAAATTGATATTTCTAAAACTATTGGCGAATTGATGGGATTTACTATTCCTACTTCAAATGGAAAAGTAATGAAGGATATTTTTAGGAAATAAATTTGAGTTAAAAAAGATCTGCGCGAAGCTGCGAGCAACAACTGTGCTTATCTCAATTCAAATTTATTTCCAAAGCACCCGAATCCATTGTTGAACAATAATTCTGATTAAGTTCATCACATTCCTCTTTCCATTGCTTAATTCTGTATTCCGAATTGGAAGAATCAAAAATAAACATTTTAACTCTAAAGATTTGTTGAATCTCTTCTATGCTCATTCTTGCATTGCTAGATATTATTAAATAATCTAAGTTTAATTTTTGTGAATAATTTTCTTTGAATTGAACAGGTTTATTTAAAACAAACATTCGTTTATCAAGAAATTGAACGAAATTATTTTTCACCATCAAGTTTTTAGATATTAAATCTCCCGAAATTATTTGCGAGCTATTTAAGCCTAAGTCAAACCAATGATCATTTACATGGAATAGTAATCGACTATCATTTTTAGCGAAAACAGAATCGGTAAGCAATACATTTTGTTTTGAACATATAAAATCGATGACAGTTGTTTTCGCAACATTGTACACCACTATTTTCTTTTGATTGAACTGCATTTGTTGTTCAACTACCTGACTAATTAATATAACTACACAAAACGATAAAGAGTAAATCAAAAATTTGTATTTGCGATTGCTTAAATAAAATAGAAACAGTATGATTAATCCATATAGCAACCATGTTTCTAAAACGGAAATGGAAATGCCCTGTGACAATGAGAAAGGAAGTGATTCTATCCATTTTACAGACGCATTTAAAAACCATATCAACCAAGTAAAAACAATAGCTAAATATTTTACAAAAAGAGGAATGGCAGAAAATGAAAACAAGGCTATCCCGACATAAATGATTAAAGTAGAAACTGGAATCACAATCAGATTTGATAAAAGAAAATAATTTGGAAACTGATGAAAATAATGCAATCCTAATGGAAAGGTTGCAATTTGTGCCGCTATTGAAACGGCTGTAATCATCCATATCTGATTTAACAACCAATTATCAAATTCGAGCCATTGATAAATTTTCGGTTGAATATAAACGATTCCAATCACAGCCAAATAAGATAGTTGAAAGCCTATTTCCATTATCAAATAAGGATTTATTAATAATAAAAACAATGCCGAAGCAGCCAATGTATTATAAATATTGGTATGCTTGTTTGCTGCTTTTGCTAAAATAATAAAGCTAAACATGGTAGCTGCTCTTAAAACAGAAGGTGACAATCCTGTGAGTGCTGCATAAAACCAAAGAAACAAAATCAATAAAACTGCTTTTATGATTCTTCCCTTTTTATGTTTATCCAAAAAAATCAATAACCAACTAAAAACTATATAAACAATTGCCACATGTAAACCTGATACTGATAAAACATGTAATGCTCCAGTACTGGAATATGCTGAAATAATATCTGCACCCAATTTATCAGTATAGCCTAATAATAAGGCGGCTCCTACAGAAAGTTCATCGCCAGTTAGCTTGTTTTTCTTTAATACTTCCAGCAAATTATTTCTAAATCCAATGGAGTATTTTAAGATGGCACTTCCTGAATTTCGGTTCAAATTTTTCCACTCATTATTATTGACATAAGCTTGATGGTAGATATTGTGGAAAGACAAAAATCGTTTGTAGTTAAACTCGCCTGGATTTTGAGGACCTGAAACTTCTTTAAAATTTACACGCATCAGAAATTCATCTCCGTATTTTAAATCCAAAGCCAATGAATCTGTTTTTATATAAACCAAAGCTTTTCCTGTGCATTTTTTCCAGCCACCATTATCTTTCACTGCAAGTATTTCAATGATTGTTTTTAAAGATTTCTCCTTTTCGATATAAGAATCTGCAAAACGAGCATACACCATTGAATTTCCTGAGCAATTATTTGAGAAATGACTTGCTGAAAACTTCTGCGTTTTATAAATGGTTAATTGATAAGCGAAAACAAACAGAGAGATACTGATTAAAAGCCCAAACCAAAATGATTTTCGGTAAGAAATATTGAATTTTGGAATAAGAACAAGTCCTGCAATAACGCAAAATAATAGGGAGGCATAAAAAAGAATATTACTAAAGTGAAAAGGCAAATAAACAGCAACTAGTATTCCCAACAAAAAAGGAATTAATAAACGAACTAAAGGAGCCTGATTCCAGACTTTCATAAACAAGGTTTAATTGAGGGCTAAAATAGGGAAAACGCCATTAAATAGGCAAGTATACACGCTTATTTGCGGTATTTAGTTTGGTATTAAATTCATGATTATTTCATGTTAAAATAATTTCCAAAAATCAATAATTATTCTATCTATGGAATGGTAGTTGGAGGATGAGGATAGCCGTTACTAATAATACAATAAAAAAATCCCAATCAAGTTCTTGCTTGGGATTTTTTTTATTGCTGCACTTCGACTACTCTCAGTGTGACGTCTCGACCGCCGGGCTGAGCGCAGTCGAAGTATAAGAGCTGTATGTAAAAACCATCATTTCCATCTATATTTAAAACTTTCGTATTTCCCTTTAATTGCCATTACCAATTCAAATTGAGTG
The DNA here is from genome assembly GCA_945879015.1 of Chitinophaga pinensis. GTDB lineage: Bacteria > Bacteroidota > Bacteroidia > 2-12-FULL-35-15 > 2-12-FULL-35-15 > 2-12-FULL-35-15. The sequence continues at coordinate 17,002 of CAMCUO010000022.1, forward strand.
GCTTTTTTTATGAACTCGTCATTCAAATTTAGATATTTGATAAAAGCATCAAACTCTTCATTTTTTAAATCAATCACATCATGTTTTACATACAAATGAAAAAGATCTTTTAAAATATCTCTTTTCAAATCTTCGTTTTCCCAATCAGCTACTTTTCGTTTCGATTTCTCGAACTTACTAAACCGCTCATATAATGCTGTAATTGGACTCTCAAATGCATTAACTCCAGAGGTTGAATAGGATTTACTTACTCCCAATTTATCAATATTCTTTTGGATTTCACTTAAACTACGATTAGCAAATACATTCACTTCACTTAATTCGAAATAAAGTTTAGATAATGCTATTTCGAAATTTGAACTGCCATTTTTTAAAGAATCTTTAAAACAAATAGTCCTTACTTTAAATCCAATGGCAGAAAATATAATTGTGTCGGTTGGAAAAATGGAAAGTGAGAATTTGCCATCAGAATTTGCAAATGAACCATTATTAGTTCTTTTGTTAATAATCATCAACCGAGTAAGAGGCAATTTGCTATTTTCCTTATCATACACTTTCCCTGTAATTGATAAAACCGTTTGAGAATAACTATTGGATGAATAAAACAGAATGGCGAGCAACAATAAGATTGTGAAGTAGAAACTATTTTTCATTATTTCTAAAACGAAATTTAATTCGATTTATTATCAACCGTTTCTAAATCCAGCACTTCTTCAACTTCCTCCTTTGTCCTTTTTTTAATCAATTTGGCTTTCGACTCTTCCCTTCGAAGTAGTCGTTCAATATTTTTTTGATGAGTAATCAATACCATTATGGCAATTAAAATGGAAAAAATAATTAACGATGGAACCGTAGTCTGAAAAACAATAATTACAATTATTGGAAAACAAATAGCAGAAATCATTGAACCTAAAGAAACATATCCTGAAATGATTAATATGACTATAAAAATTGCCATACAAATAAGCGCTCCGTAAAGGTGAACACCTAAGACAATTCCCAATAGAGTTGCGATTCCTTTTCCACCTCTAAAAGATGCGAATAAGGGAAAGATGTGACCAACCAAAGAAGCAATTCCTAAAACCAATTCGAGATTTATAAATTGGTTCCCTCCTACTGTGTAGGGACTAAAATAAGCAAGACTTACAGCTAAAAACCCTTTTAAAACATCGATTAGTAAAACAGGAATTCCTGCTTTTTTTCCTAGAACTCTGAAAGTATTAGTCGCACCAGCATTTCCACTACCGTATTCACGTACATCTATTTTGTAAAAAAACTTACCTATACAAACTGCTGTTGGTATAGAACCCAAAAGGTAGCCGCCTAAAAGCAATAAGATATTTGTACTATTTATCACTTTCTTCTTTCGTTTCTGTTTTGCGCAAGAATTGTGTTTTCTTAGCTGCAGTTGTTATATTGAAATTGTAGTTAGGTTCTTTTTTCTCTTTATCACCATCTTTTTGACGTTTCTCTGGCTTTAATTCTTTGATTGCTGCATTGAATGCTTCATTTGAAGATACTGCTAACATAGTTCCTCTAGTGTAGTTAAAATAATACCAATTGTTGGCATCAAGTTCTAAATAAATATTTAAAATGTCTCCTCCTCGCTTTTTAATAATCTCTACTCTTCCGTCAACGTATTTATTTATTTGCGCTTTATTGATATTACTAATTCCTATTTTTCCATAAGAAGTATAAGAACGGGTTTCTTTATTCCACTTCATTTTAATATCCGAAATGAATAAGGTTTTCTTTAATTCATCCGGGAATTTTTTATAGGAACCATATAAGTTTAATTGAGAAATTAACTTATCAGCCACTTCTTTACCAAGCATTTCGCGCATTCCTTTTTCAAATATTGGTCTGCCAAAATCTGTCGGGCCTAATTCTGTGTTTGCAGCAATTGCATCACCCATTTTATCAATTGCGCCATCATCAAAGAAAAAATCAACGGTCATAATCATATCAAAAATAGTAGAATCAGGAATTAATAAATGTACAGCACTTCCAAATGATTCCACTTTTACCTGACCAAAATCGCCTCCGAAATTAATTTTCCCTTCACCATACATCTTGCATTGCGCAGTATTTAAACTTAAATAATTTCCGGGTAAGGACCTCTCAACTAATTTTTCTTTGTTCGATATTCTATATTCGCGTGAACTCTTATCGAAAAACAAAAACCCCTCGGCAGGCAAAACAGAAGCATCAAGCGCTGATTCTTTTGGAGATAAAAAAGCTGAATAAAAATGTGTTGAATCTGTTGTTACCATCATAGACGCAGCAACAGGTTTTCCGAAAATATCTACGGGTTCTTTTGCAATTGGAATATATATACTATTTGGATTGATTTCTGATTCAAACTTAAACCATGTTCTTGGTATTGAATTGCAATCATGAGAAATCCGAGCAGCGCCATCAAAAACCAAAAAGTTTGCAGTAGCTTTTAACTTTACTTTTCCTGTGTACTCAAAATTCGGACTCAATCTAAATTTAGATGAATCGGGAATATTCGTTTCTGCAAATGTTTGGAAGGTTGTATCAACACTTACGTTATTAAAATAAAATGTTTGCTTGATTTTTATCTCATCGATATAATCATAGAAACCCGAGCCTTGATATTTTTTCCTTGCAAATACATTTACAGTACAATTATATAAATTATGATATTTAGTAATAGCGTTAGCCACAATTTTAGCATTTGTAAACGTTCGCATAACTGCATCCTTTTCGATAATTACGTCTCCCTTTTCAGGATAAATGCGGGCATCTGCAACGTTTATGTATTTTACTTCTTTTGCTGTAATTACATATTTTTTCAAATCATATTTAGCAGCTGGCGACTGAAAACGAAGTGAATCCTGACTTGGATGAACAGAAATAAATTCTGGACCAACTAAATCCAAATCTTCATTGGCTGCTTTCTTAACATCGTTTTTACCGGCCCCTAATTCAATCTGACTATCATCCATGTACCACTTAAAATTATCCATAAAACAGATATACTGGTTTACTGGAAACTTAACAACAGAACCTTTACCATTGGATGTAAACTCACCAATTCGTTTATCGAAATCAATTTTTGCATTTACGTTAACTGTTGCAAAAGCTTCTAATGGAGATGATTCCTCAATTGCCTTCAAACTAAAATCCGCAGTGTCAGAAACAAAAGAGTTGAATTTAAATTTCACAAGTTTCGCCTCTAGTTTCGCATTTGAAAAATCTGCTCTGCCGCTTCCGAAAAGTTGTGTAGGAGTCATAGATAAACGTCCATCAAATTGTGCTTGTCCATTATAATCTTGAAACTTTTTATCTTTTGGATTCCAAACATTCATTACATCTTTTTTAGGAAGCCAAAGAATGCGCGCGTCTTCACCATGCAACTGTGGAAATTCTGGTTTAATTTTCTGCTGTGTTACATCATATGCCTGAGCTATACATCGAGTAGAATCGGGGAAAAATAAAAAATCTTTCGACTTGGCTATTGACGTAATATATTTTAAAGTTCCATCCCCATGCAAACCTTGATTACTTAATTTGATTGCAGCATTATAAGTTCCTTTTCCTCCATACATTGGATAACCATCAGGTGGCGACTGTGTAACAAAACCCAGTGAATAATCTGGTTGCAAGGTTAACGATTCTTTAAAAGTTGGAAAGATGCCGGCCGTTTCCATTGTTCCTTTAAAGATCAACCCTTCGTTCGAAAAGTTATCCAAACTATCAATTGCAAAAGGATCGAGCTTAAAATAAAAACTTTTCCTATTATACTTTCCATTTTGAATCGCCTTCTTATCATAATAAGCATAGGATTCTTTGAAACTGCTAAAAACAGGATATACTGGAAATGGTTTTCGTCCGGATTTATTGGCAGGATTATCGATTTCCAGATCTCCGTTAATGCTTTCAACAACCGTTTTTACTTTCACGAGGGGGTATTCGCCATAAGCATTGGGCTCACGTGACTTCACCATAATTCTCAAGGAATCAACATTCTTTAGATCAATTTTAAATTTGGTATAATCAAAAGCAAACTCTTTTCCGAAAAAATCAAAACGACCGGCATGAACAATTCCAGCAAAAGTAAAATCACGATTTTTCTTTAGAATAATTTTTTGTTCATAAGGATAAATAACCACATTTTGAGAGTCGCTCATATAAATTTGACGAACACCCATAATGGTCATGTCGTAATTCAATAAGTTAACTGAAGCATTGCTAGCTCCACGAACAGAGGAAGGAAACTGAATAACATCATAATCAATATGTCCAGCACGTGCTGCAATATATATATGCAGTTTTTCATTTACAGTAACTTTATCGTCTTCCGGATCATAAGTGATAAAACCTAAAGTAGATAAGCGTACCAATCCTGGTTGGATATCATTCAAAGAAAACTTCAAATATTTTGCATATTGCGAACCATAAAATTCAGATACATCTCCATTTTTTCTAACAAAATCACGAATTTGGATCAGTGGATTCATTTGATCCATTCCTTGAATGCGCTCATATCTATCTGTTCTAAAATAATTAGAAGATTCGAACATGGCATCTTCTTGTGAATTCCCAACCAACATTCCTAAATCAATTTTAGGATCATCAATTTTCCAAGTTAACTCTTCAAAAAACATATCTACTTTATGAAACGAATTTAAAAAAGGAGATTTGGAAACACCATCCGTTGTTCTGATAAGCGATAATTTGCGGTCATTTACAACAAATTTCATATTTACGCTTGGGTGTGTGATGGAATCTTTATCGAAATAAAATTTAATATTACAAGACTCAGCTGTGAGTTTGTCTTTGGTGATGCCAATTAATTTTGCTCCAATTATTAAAAAGACTTTCCCCTCTCTTTTAAAAATCAATTTAGCATCCTCTTCTTTGCTACCAGAACCCAACACCTTGGGACCACGTTGAGTAAATCCACCATCATAGTCAACGTCTTTTGCAATATTAGGAATAGGCATTCGCTTGTTGTAAGAATCAAAACGAGGGTAAGAAATGTTTCCTTCTTTTTCAGAAACAATTTTTTCGGTTAACTGGCCAATCAATGCCTTTTGAAAATAATTTTTATTGTAAAAAACTACGGAGTCGGCAACAAATCCACTTGTTTTTAAGGTGATTTGATATTTTTTCAATTCAGCCCAAACTACATTGTCTTCAAACCCTGCACGTTTCCAATTTACTTTTCCTCCTTCTCCCACAAAAATTCCTTTATACGGATAATAAACGCCTTTAGTGTTATAAATAATTCCAGTATCGTTTTGATTGTTTGCAATTCGTAAATTTAAACTAGGAAATATTACTTTAGGAACGCTATCAAACTCAAAAATATATTTGTTACTGTTCGCGCTATATCTTATTACGGATGAGTTATAAAATGAATTGGTAGAAAAAAGATTGTCACTCATTTCTAAATAATCAGAAAAATTTTTGATGGTTTTTCCACCCAATATCTTGTTGATACATTCCTGCCAAGTAAGGAAATTGTCTTCACTATGAGTAGAATTAATAAAATTCATTACTGATGATAAATAGCTCTTGTATTCAGGAAGAATTCGCAATTTCTTTTTTATCATTAAATTACAAGAACCTACAATTGACCTTTTAAGTTGTTCATTACATTTCGGATTGTTCCAGGCCAACGTAAAGCTTTCCATAAAAAGCTTAATTTCATTTTTATCCATATTTGTAGCTTCAAACATGGTTTTTATTTCTCCCAAAAATGCAATAGGATCTTCCGAAAACTGCTTAATAGGATTAAGCTGAGCAAAAGATGTTTCTGATATAAAAAATACCGCTATAAAAAGAAGTATAAATTTTAATGTTCTCATTCTTTAATTCTAATTTGTAAAATGAAGTGCCGACCACTGGTTGCTGGAATAGCTCTCTTCATATTTTAAGCCAAGATTTTCAGCCTTTGCTTTTATTTCTGCTATATCCGTTTCAAAAAAACCACTTAACACCAAATTTCCACCTTTTTCCAGAGATTTTTTATACACTTCCATGTCCTTCAACAGCACATTCTTATTAATGTTAGCTAATATCGTATTAAATATTTTTCCATCCAAAATTTGAGCGTCTCCTTTATTCACAATCACATTGTTGATATTATTTTTGGCTAAGTTTTCGATCGTATTTTCATAGCTCCAATCATCTATATCAATTGCTTCTATTGGATTTGCGCCTAACATGGATGCAACTATGGCTAAAACGCCAGTTCCGCATCCCATGTCTAAAAGCGACTGGTTTTTAACATTTAATAACATCGTTAACTGTATCATCAACTGCGTAGTATCGTGATGGCCCGTTCCAAACGACATTTTAGGCTCAATAATTACATCTAGCAAAAAACCAGATTTCTTTTCATGAAACGGAGCTCTGATATAACATTTACCAGAAACTTCAATTGGTTGGAAACTACTTTCCCATTCTTTGTTCCAGTTTTGTTGAGGAATTATTTTTGAGGAGAATTCAATTTTGAAAATGTCAGTATAATCACCTAATGCTAATTTGGTTTCATCTTCGCTGTATTCTTCTTCTTTAATGTAAGCATTGAAGCCCGTTTCGGTTTCAGTAAAGCTTTCAAAGGCTAATTCAGAAAGTGCTGCGATTAATACATCAGAGCCTTCTAGTTTGGGTTGTACGTTTACTGCGACTTCAATGTAATTCATCTTTCCAAGTTTACTTTTGCTGGGTGTGGTTTTAAACACATAGACACATAGTTATTTTTCTTTCTAATTATTCAATCGCTTAAATCTAAAAAATGGAGTTATTTAAATGTTTTTTTACAATCGTTGTGTTTTTCATAGCTGAAGCAAGCTTCAGACATAGAAATTCTCTGTGAAAAAACTTGTTTTCTATGCATCCTTTATTTTAAAATAAAAAACTATGTGTCTATGTGTTTAAAAAGCGGATGCCCATAAAAACGGAATATTAGAATGAATTCGTAATTGCAGTAAAATCCGAAGACTTCAAAGAAGCTCCACCAATCAATCCACCATCAATATCTGCGCAAGCGAAAAGTTCTTTTGCATTTTGTGCATTACAACTTCCTCCATAAAGAATGGAAATATTTTCAGAAATTTCTTTTCCGTATTTTTTATTGATTTCAGTACGAATAAAATCATGTACGCCTTGAGCTTGGTAACTAGTTGCTGTAACTCCCGTTCCAATAGCCCAAACAGGCTCGTATGCAATAATTATTTTTCCGAAATCGTTTGGCGACAAATGAAATAATGCTTCTTTAATTTGAGCGCGAATTGCTTCTAAATGTGTTTTTGCATTTCGTTCTTCAATACTTTCTCCGATACAAAAAATAGGAATTAAATTTGCAGCTAAAGCACGATTTAATTTTTGAATTAAAATATCATTTGTTTCTCCTGCATATAAACGTCTTTCAGAATGACCGATAATTACATATTTCGCTCCTGTTGAAGCTACCATTTCGGCCGTTACTTCACCAGTATATGCACCTGAAGGTAAGTGGTGACAATCTTGTGCAGCAACTGCAAAATCAGCTTTGGATTTTAATATTTCTGCAATTGCAGTAAGATGAGTAAATGGAGGAGCAATAATTTTCAATACTTCAGTAGAAGTTGAAGCAGACAAAATCTCATCTACAAGCTGTAACCCTTGAGATAGGGATTTATTCATTTTCCAATTTCCTGCTACAATCTTTCTTCTCATCTTGATGTGATTTTTTTAAATCAATACTCAATCTTTTCTTTTTCTAAAAGTAATAAATCTTTTTTATACTTACTAATGTCCCACTTCATTCACCAACTTATCATATATGAATTCATTGATTTTAGGGCCAATTCAGCGCTTTTCTTCTCGATATTTTCTACATTTTCTATTGGAGCAACATAGTTTTTATTTCCAATACTTACAATCACACTTCCATACATTTGTTTGTTTCCCTTCTTTAACAATACTCTATCTTCCAACAAGGCCATATCATTTGCTTCCACATTTTTATTTTTGAATGCATCTCTCATCTTTGGCAAATATTTTTCCTGAATTTCTAAATTTGCCTGATGAATGATTAATGCAAGCGAATAATTTCCAATAAATCCAACAGAGCCTCTTCCCAACCAACCATAGGTATCTATCACATCTATTACTATTTTTAAATTAACAGAATCTCTTTGCTTAATTATTTTCTTAATTGCTTTGACTTCATTCGATTCAGCGCTAAACTCATTTTTAATGCTAACCTCTTTTAATCGATTGGAATGACAATCTCAGTAAACACTGTCTAATAAAAAAACCAAACCTTTGTTTAAATTCCCATCTGATTTAGCAATGTTTAATTTTACTTTTTCATCTACTTGCGTCCAACGCTTATCGTTATGTAATGAATTGAATGCTTGATCTGTTGAAATTTCGGAATAATTAATATAATCGTAAAGCGTAACCACTTTAAAAAGCTGAACAAATGCTGAATTTTTTATTCCCGCCAAGGCCGAAGAACGAGAAGCATTGTAGCGATCTTCTATGTATGCTTTTCCACCATTTGACTTAAATGCTATTGAATAAAATTGCTCTGATTTTTTATATTCTTTTTTAACAAAACTATTTTTTGCACTACTAATATTTTCGAAATATTTTGACGTAGGTTGAGCAAACGAAAATTGTATGCTTGAACAAAAAACGAAAATTAAAAAATAAATCTTTTCCATGGAAATACAACTACTGAACTCTTACACGCGGATCTAAAATTCCATACACGATATCAACACCAATATTGATGACTACAAATATCATTGCAAACACTAATGTTGCACCCATTACAACAGGTAAGTCGTTTTTGTTCAAAGCATCCACCACTTCATAGCCAATACCTTTCCAATTAAAAATAATTTCAACAAACACCGCTCCTGCCATCAATCCTGCAAACCATCCTGAAATTGCAGTAATAACTGGATTTAAAGCATTTTTCAAGGCGTGCTTAAACACCACGTTATAAAATCCTAATCCTTTTGCTGTTGCTGTTCTAATATAATCTTGTGAAAGAACATCTAATAATGAGCTACGAGTTAACTGAATGATAATTGCCAATGGGCGCAATCCTAAAGTGATAGTTGGAAGAATAAGATTTTTTAAATCCAAATGTTCGTCTCCAAAATCGTCTATTGTATATAGCGAACCCACATTGTTTAAACCAGTATAGTCGCGTAAAACGAATCCGAAAAACCAAGCAATTAAAAGCCCCATAAAGAAGGACGGTAAAGCCATTCCGAAAATCGCAAAAATCAAAGAGCTCTTATCAAACCAGGAATTCTTTTTTATGGCAGAAAATATTCCAAGTAATATCCCGAAAATTGCGCCAAAGGTTATAGATGAAAAAGCTAGTATAGCCGTTTCTGGAAGCGTTTCAATTACGATATCAGATACTTTTCGTTTTGTAATGTAAGATCTTCGCAAATAAGGATATTTCAGAACCATTAACTTGCTACCAAGGGGAAATAATTTTACATAAGAAGAATATTTTTCGCGACTCAAATACAAGTAATGTTCTTTGTCTACTGGATCGTGAACTGAAAGAGGAGAAAGGTCATTCAGGTAGATTAAAAATTGGGTAGCCGTCGGCTTATCTCTTCCCAAATCTTTATTGATGGCATCAATGGAACCTTGATCAGCACGCTGACCCAACATCATACGCGCTGGATCACCTGGTAAAACGTTGAACAACAAAAACACCACAGTGATAACACCTAGCAATACAAGGAATCCGTAGAATAATCGCTTTACAATAAATTTTATCACAAACTTATTTATTAAAATATTTTGTTTTCAAATCGTTGTATGAAGGAAACGAATTGTAATGCCACATGTCTATTACTGTTCCGCCTTTTAACATCATTAATCCCGGATTTGAACGAACCATTGTTTTTAAAACTGTTCCGTCCGTGTTATAAAAAACTACATTCGTTTTTGTATCTGCTTTAAATTTCTCTATCGTTTCTTTTGTTGACGCTGTTAGTGCTACAAATGTTACACTATCTTGCTTACAAAGCGCTTCAAAATCGTTTATCTTTCCAAATGGATCTTTATCTGCTTTATCTAAATCATAACAAATTAATAAGAAATTATAATTCGGATTTTCTATTATGTCTTGCGTATAATCAGAACCTTCCAAATTTGATATGCTGAAATCTACTATTTTAGCAGGAATTCCTTTTTCTATTTCCTCGGTTCTGCTTTCAACAAAATCGTATGTTACATCCCATCCTTCCGGCCATTTATCAAATTCTTTTGTTTCTCCCGTTTTTTTGTCTTTCAACTTGTAAAAATATTTCAGCACTGGATCTTTTCCTTTTGTTTGCTCAGGAATATTTAGCCCTATCGCATAAGGACGAAAATCTATAACAGGTAAATAATTGTAAGTATAGATTGGAAATGCAGTAGATGCAATTAAAACAAGTAGTACTAAAAACTTCTCTAAACGCTCTCCTACCAATGGATTGATATGTTTTTTGCCGATAAATAAAACGATGATTAAAACAAGAAGAATTAAATCTTTGTAAAACGATTGCCATGGTGTAAGTGGAATAGCGTCTCCGAAACAACCGCAACTCAGTACTTTCTGGAAATATGCTGAATAAAAAGTTAAGAAAGTAAAAAAGACAATCATCAGTAACGAAAGCCAAAGTGTGAGTTTTAGCCTTGCTCCTAACAATAAAGTAAATCCAAGAATGATTTCGAAAATACAAATGAACATAGCAAGTGGTAAAGCAATTGGAACAAGAAAGTGCGTTCCAAAAACTTCGAAATACTCAACGAGCTTGTACCCGAAGCCTACAGCATCATTGGCTTTGATAAATCCGGAAAATATAAATAACAAGCCTACAAGTACGCGCGCTATGTTTGTTATTGTTTTCATTTGTTTTTTTTCTTTATTTTTTAAAATAGTTAACTTCTCTTTCCTCTGTCTTCGACTACGCTCAGACTGACGGTTGGATACATTCGTTCACCATTGGGACGTCAAACTTAGCGCAGACGGAGTGCAACATCTTATATCTCTAAGCTTCTTCTTCTATCTTAATCAATGCAAAAATTGCATAGTTAATCATATCGTGAAAATTTGCATCCACTCCTTCCGAAATGATTGTTTCGCCTTTGTTATCTTCAATTTGCTTGATACGTAAGAGTTTCATTAAAATCAAATCGGTTAATGAACTTACTCTCATATCGCGCCAAGCTTCTCCGTAATCATGGTTTTTGTTTTCCATCAAGCTTCTCGCTTCGTTGGAATGTTTATCAAATAATTTGCTTACTTCATCTGCAGGCAATTCCATTCGCTGATCATTTTTCAATTCTAATTGGATTAGCCCAATGATTGAATAGTTAATAATACCAATGTATTCGGAGCGTACATCTTCATTTATTTTTTGAGTACCTTTATCCTCGATATTTCGGATGCGTTGTGCTTTGATGAATATTTGGTCGGTGATGGAGCTAGTACGAAGGATGCGCCAAGCAGTGCCGTAATCCTTCATCTTTTTAATAAAAATATCTTTGCAAGAAGTAATTGCAGAATTATATTGAGTAAACGTTTTAGTCATAAGAAAAAATTGGAGAATTATTGAATTGGTGAAATGGAGCTTTATTATCCTCAATTCACTAAATCTCTAATTCACTAAATCAATAATTAATAATGGCACAAGATACTGATTTTTCACAAAAAATAGAGCGGATTTTTGACCAAAGGTCTATTCCCTTAGTTATGGGTATTTTAAATGTGACACCCGACTCGTTTTTTGATGGTGGGAAGTACTTACAGGAGCAAGATTGGCTGGCACAAACAGGTAAAATGATAGAGGAAGGTGCCGAAATTATTGACATTGGTGCTTGTTCTACTCGTCCAGGTTCCCCACAACCCACATTAGAAGAAGAATCCGAGCGATTGATAAAAGTGATAAAATCGGTTCGAAAAGCTCATCCTGAAATGCTTATTTCGGTTGATACTTACCGCGCAAGTATTGCTGAGCAGGCTTTAAATGCAGGAGCAAATATCATCAACGACATTTCTGGTGGAACGCTGGATTCAAAGATGTTTGAGACGGTTGCGAAATTTAAGGTTCCATACGTTTTAATGCACATTCAAGGAAACCCTGAAACCATGCAGCAAAACCCTGTTTATATGGATGTTGTAAAGGAAGTTCATCATTTTTTTGAAGAAAACCTAAAGAAACTAAATGAATTAGGTGTAAAACTGGTAATCTTAGATCCTGGATTTGGTTTTGGAAAAACGGTTGAACATAATACAGAATTACTCAACAATTTAGATCAATTTCAATCCTTTAAGCTTCCTATTTTAGTAGGCATTTCTAGAAAATCATTTGTTAATAAAATATTAAATATCAATTCAATAGATACCAGCAACGCAACTAACATATTAAACAAAAAGGCTGTTGAAAACGGAGCTAAAATATTACGTGTTCACGATGTGAAAGAAGCTTTGAAGTGATTCAGATACTTGAATATTTGAAGAAGACGAAATAATACTTTTCCTCTCCTGTGGACTTTTCTTATTGGCTAGCAAAAACGCATTCCTAACGAAAAGTCAGCCTCTCCCTTATGCTCTCTGCATAAATTTGAATGAAATAAAATTTATTCTAATGAAAAGTTATCTACTATTTATCGGTCTCTTTATTCAATTCCAGGTGTTGCCTCAATTCGGTTCACTCTACAAATATTGAATTGTTTATTTTTTTATTCCCTTCCTACTCGTATATTTCTAATAAATTATAATCAAAAAAAATCCAGACACTAGGTCTGGATTTTCTTATTTTCTTAATCAAAAACACCTATTTCATCACAGCAACTTTCTGCACATGATCTTTTTTGCCAGTTTTAATATTTAATTGATAAATGCCTGCTGCAAAAACATCCGTATCAATTTTTAAAGTATGTCTTCCTAAACTGTTTTCTGTCATTGATTTTGAATAAATCAATTGTCCGATACTGTTTGTCATTTCAATTACAACATCTTCAGCATTTAATAATTCAAAAGAAACATTGATAGTGCTACTTGCAGGATTTGGAAATACACTTACAAATGCAACGGAAGTATTTTCATCAATGCCAACTGCAGCTTGTTCGTATAAATAATAATCATCAATTGCTCCTTCTACCAAGCTACCACCATTTAAATACGCTCCTGTAATTAAACTATCAGAAGTCATAAAACGCATTTGAACAGATGAACCTAAAGGAACATAATCTGTTACTCTAAATGCAAATCGTCTCCAGCTCTTATCAGCAACTTGTGTTTGTTCAACAGGAATCCAAGTTATACCATCGTTTGTAATTTGTGTTATCCAGAAATCTTGTCCTGGGTTAGCACCTGAATTATTGCTCCACCAACGGTAATAAGTAAAAATTGGATTTGTATAAGTAGATAAATTATAAATTGGAGATTCCAATGTTGTTATACCTGCATCCACATCGTTTGTACCAAGTCCTGATGTAATGCTTGGAGCATTTCCAGTAATGGCACACATACTTCCACCCGCGGTGTTTTGCGAATTTGGTTGAACTATTGTAGAAGGCGTTCCTGGTGTTCCGTAAGAACCTACTGGAACATCTACTAACCACTGGCCTGTTGTTGCATTATCGGAAGCAATACCTTGTCCCCAAGCACCAAAGTTTACATCAAAATCTTCTTCTTGAATTAAGGATGCGCCATTTAAAATAAAATAAGGAATATTTGCAGGGGTATCATCAGCCCCTATTGGTCTAACAACACTCAAAGTACCAGTTGTTCCCATTAATCCTAAATAGTATCCTATTACAGTTCCGTTTGGTTGTGCCGGAATAGTTGCAGAATAATTTATTCCACTTACTAAAGCCATTGGCATATTTGTCCAAGCACCCAAACGATTTATTTTATAATATAATTCCACAGAGCTCAAAGCCCAAGGATAAACGACACTTACAGAAGCATTGATTGGAATTCCAGCTGTTGAAACAGAAGCCATAACAGGAACGTGAGTAATAACGGCATTCGACAATAAAGTAATTCCATGTAAATCAAATGCATCTATAATCGCATTGTCGTTAGGTGTTCCATTAGTAATATCATTATCACCACCATTTGTAGGTAAATCATCAATGGTTAAAGCTTCAATTAAAATGTCAACATATACTTGTCCTTCAGTTCCATCAGGACCAGTAATTGTTGCATAAAAAGTTTCTTTGAACAAGTCCATCATTTGCTGAAGGTTTCCAAAATTCAAATTGGTATCCCACCAACATCCTGCAATAATTTCTCCATCAGCATGAACTTCACCAACTAAATCTTGAGGAAATACTTTTTTATTGATATCGTATCTTCTAACAACAACAGTTGGATCGGTATCATCAAATCCAATTCCTAAAATCGGACTAGTTGTTATTCCTAATGCCCAAATATCAGCGTATCCTTCTCCCATTCCTCCATTATTAAATGAAGCGCCTTGTGAAGTATAGAATTGATCGTTTATCCCATGTCCATATTCGTGATAAACCACATCTCCAACTTGTGCTAAGGAATTACATCCACCACCAGTAGCATAAAAATTAATAGATGTACCAGTATAAAATGCATTACAAGTTCCAGCTAAATCTACGTTTGTTGGTAATGGGTTATCCATGTCTGTAAATGCAGGAAACTTTGTTTTCATATAATCGTGAACAATATTTACGTGATAATATGCCGATAATTCACGAATGTTAGCATCAGCATTAAAAGAAAAATTGTTTGTTCCAGGATTTGCAGTTGCAGTGAAAGATGGTGTAACGCCAGCTGTTTCAACTTTTGCCCACAGTCCTTCTAACGAAAAAGTAACACTAACAGGAGAAACACTAGGCAAACCAATATATCCTGCAGCATCCGTGTTGTAGGTTGTTGCGCCTTGAACCATTTGCATATTCACTAAAGGCATTACTTGAGTAGGGTCATAAGGATTTGTTGGATAAACTGTTCCAGTGATAGTAATGTCCGTTGCAGCAGCAGGAACTGGTGGCGGTGTTACTTTTGGATCGAAGTGCAATACTTTGTTTGTGCGTGATAAAACTTCACCCGTATTTGCATCTACTAAAGTTAAATATTTAGCGGGTACTCCAACTGCATCCATCGTTTCAATAGTCGCTTCGTATACTAAGTGATAAATATTTTTCTTGAATTCAGGTACTGGTAAAATAAATAATTGCGTTTTTACAGAAGTATTTACAACCGGATCAATGATTCCAACTTTTGCAAAAGTAATTGCATCGCTACCAGAAATTGTTGGACTTGTAGAAATTGCAATATCGTTAAAAACATCACAACCAAATGTAACAACGCTTCCAGCAGGAGTCATTTTTACATACAAATCAGCATACAGCACTTTTAATCCTCCATGCATTTGATTAAAATGTACATAGTGAAAATTTTCAGAAATACTAGTTCCTCTGAAACTCAATTCAGAAACGGGAATATTGTATCCAGAAAGTTTAGAATTTATAAAGTTCATTGCTTTAGTTTGAGGATCCATTCCAAATACAGGAATTGGTTTACCAAAAGCACGATGAGGTTTTGCGTTTTCTTCATTAAACATTACATACCATGTTCCGTTTGTAGAAACGAAATTTTGCCATTCAGCACTTTCTCGTAAAGCTTGTTGAAAAGCAACATCTGGCAAACGTTTAGGGTTCTTGATAAAACGAACATCGTTTTTGTTGGCGTTTGAAATGATTCCGCCTTCGGATGCAAATAAGCCCAAGGATGCAAACAGCATTAAAGCGGTAGTGTAATTTTTAATAGTCATGTAGCGCAATGATTTAGTAATTATAGGATAAAGAAAGGAAATAAAAAGGTAAAAGGCAAATAAATTTAGTAGAAAGAATTAGGCTCCGTAAACACGCTTCCACTTAGTTCTGTGACTATCGGCCTATTCGTTTAGCTACCCTTCGACTGCGCTCAGGGTGACGCTTTGTGCACACCATTTCTAATCGTCAGCTTTAATTGTATCGACTCCGCTCAGGGTGACGCTGTGAGAAGCGTAATCTCGCAACCGTCATCCCGCACAATCCCATCGACTCTGCTCGAGGTGATATGAAAAGATAAACAATGTGCCTATCCTGTTAAAAACCGAAATCACAGGCAGTCCGTTGCAATTATCATTAAAAATTACAGTATCAGCTTGTGAACATTCGCCACTCAGCTGCTCAACCCAATATGTTCCTGATGAATTTAATGTGATGGACGCTTTAGTTTCTCCCGTATTCCACAAATACGAACTTGCATATAAACAAAACTAGGCGAACCATTGTTTTGAAAACCTCCTAAAGTCATGTATTGTTCGCCAACACTTGCAGTATAAGTTTCTGTTATTTTTGTCCAGATAGTTGGATTAAAAGGAACAATAACCTTTCGGCATAATTATAAAGTAATTTTTAATCCATCGTAAGCAATTTCAATATTTTCTGGCAACTCTTTTTGAACATCCGCGTGTAATCCTAATTGATGACTAATGTGAGTAAAATAAGCTTTTTCGGGCTTTAATTCATTGACTAAATCTATTGCTTCTTGCAAAGTAAAATGCGAAATATGTGGTTCTCTTCTTAGTGCATTTAACACCAATACTTTCGAATTCTTTATTTTTTCTTTTTCTAGATCAGAGATATAATTCGCATCGGTGATGTAGGAAAA
The DNA here is from genome assembly GCA_945879015.1 of Chitinophaga pinensis. Taxonomy (GTDB): domain Bacteria; phylum Bacteroidota; class Bacteroidia; order 2-12-FULL-35-15; family 2-12-FULL-35-15; genus 2-12-FULL-35-15. The sequence goes on from CAMCUO010000022.1 coordinate 33,689, forward strand.
ATCACCAATTCGAAATCCAAAAACAGGTAATTTATAATGCATCACTTCTATTGGCAAAATATCAACTCCTTCTATCGTGAATTTTTTATTTTCAATGAGATGTAAATTTATTTCAGGTATTCCAGGATATTTTGAATCGTGAAATATGTATGGATATTCTCTTCTGATAGCTTCTTGTACAAGAGCAGATGCATATACTTCCATCTTCTTTTTGTTGACAAAATTAAATGCTCTTATGTCATCAAATCCAGCAGTATGGTCTTTGTGTTCATGCGTAAAAATAATTGCATCCATTTGTTTTACATTTTCTCGCAGCATTTGCTGACGGAAATCCGGACCTGTATCTATAACAAAAGTTTTATTACTCGCTTCAATTAAAACAGAAGTACGCAAACGTTTATCATGGGAATCTGCTGATGCACATACATTACAAGGACATGCAATAATTGGCACACCTTGTGAAGTTCCTGTTCCTAAAAAAGTTATCTGCACTTTATATGTAAATATTAGAAAAGCTAAGATAATAAAAAAGTCCCGAGGTAAAACTCGGGACTTCAATTTCAATATTATTCTTATTAATTATTTACTGTAACTTTAACTCCATAAATTTCTTTTAAAGCATTTACTGCAATATCTACTTCAGCTTTTGTATTGTTTTTACAAAAAGAAAAACGAACCGATGGACGAGTAACGTCCGCTCCTATTCCACGCAATACGTGTGAACCAACATCGCTTCCGGAAGTACATGCACTTCCACCAGATGCTGAAATACCTTTTATATCTAAATCAAACAATAACATTTCTGCTTTATCGGTATGCGGCAAACGAACGTTTAAAACGGTATACAGACAATTATCCATACAAGAACCATTGAATTCAACTCCTGGAATACTAGCTTTCAATTGCTCAACGAAATAGCTTTTTAAATCCGTAATATGCTTTTGATGTTCGTGCAAATCGCGCATTGCAACTTCCATTGCTTTTCCTAAACCAACAATTCCATATAAATTCTCTGTTCCTCCACGCATGTTGCGCTCTTGCGCTCCTCCGTATATCAATGGATTGATTTTTATTTTACTATTTACATATAAGAATCCAACTCCTTTTGGTCCATGAAACTTGTGTGCAGCACAAGTAATAAAATGAACATTTATTTTTTGTAAATCCATTTCATAATGTCCCATTGTTTGAACTGTATCAGAATGGAAAATCGCATCATATTTCGCACAAATTTCTCCTACTTTTTCTAATGAAATCATATTTCCAATTTCATTGTTTGCATGCATTAATGAAACCAATGTTCTTTCATTTTCACTTAGCAATTGGTCGAGGTGATTTAAATCAATATGACCATCAGGGGTCGTATTTACAAAACTCAATTTTATTTTGCCTTCGTGCTCTAATGTTTCCAAGGTATGCAATACTGCATGATGCTCAATTTTACTAGTGACTGCGTGCTTAATTCCTAAATCATGAACACTGCAACGAATGGCCATATTATCCGCTTCTGTTCCACCAGATGTAAAAAATATTTCAGATGGAGATGCATTCAATGTTTTCGCGACAATTTTTCTTGCACCTTCAATTGCTGCACGAGTTTTTCTTCCATACGAATGTATAGAAGAAGGATTCCCAAAATGCTCTGTCAGGTATGGCAACATTACATCTAGCACTTCTTTATCCAGAGCAGTTGTAGCAGCGTTATCAAAATAAATTTTCATCTTTTAAACAATTACTTTATTTATAAAAACTATATTGGTACGGATATCAAATCTTTACGAATTTTACGAATCTGTGTTTGCTATTTTTTTATTACGTTTCGATTCGTAATATTCGTTTTTTCATTCGTTATCTGTACAAAATACAAATGTAAATTTATTGTCGAATTCTCTAAGCAGTAATTTGCTGCATTTTTATGAATTCACGAATATCTGCCATTATTTTTTTAGCCAAATTATCCGCAGTTGTTTCACTTTCACTTTCCGAATAAATTCTGATAATCGCCTCTGTATTGGATCTACGCAAATGCACCCACTCTTTATCAAATTCTATTTTTACACCATCAATTTTATTGATTGGCTGCTTTTTGTATTTCTCTTGAATGCTTTCTAAAATTGCATCTACATTTATTTCAGGAGTCAATTCAATTTTATTCTTTGAAATATGATAATCAGGATAACTAGAACGCAACATAGAACAACTCTTTCCATATTTTGCTAAGTTTGATAAAAATAAAGCTATTCCAACCAAAGCGTCTCTTCCATAGTGTAATTCAGGTAAAATAATTCCACCATTTCCTTCACCTCCGATAATCGCATTTGTCTCCTTCATCATTTTCACCACATTCACTTCACCCACAGCTGATGCACTGTATTTGCCATTGTGCTTTTCTGTTACATCGCGCAAAGCACGCGTAGAAGAAAGATTAGAAACCGTATTTCCTTTTTTGTTTGCTGCTTTTTCGGAAGGACTTCGTTTATTTAAGACATATTCTGCACAAGCAACCAAAGTATATTCTTCACCAAACATTTCACCATCTTCACAAACTAAAGCCAAGCGGTCCACATCTGGATCTACTACAATTCCTAAATCAGCACCTTCTTTTTTTACTGCTTTTGCTATGTCTCGTAAATTTTCAGGTAGTGGTTCCGGATTGTGAGGAAATTCACCTGTTGGATCACAATACAATTCAATAACTTGATTGACTCCTAATGCTTTTAACAACATTGGAAGAACAATTCCTCCAGTTGAGTTCACGCAATCAATCACCACTTTAAAATCTGCTTTTTTGATAGCTTCAACATCAACCAATGACAAGCCTAATATTTTATCGATATGCTTTTGAAAATATGTATCGTCTTTTCTAACTTTTCCTAATGCATTTACTTCTACGAAAGTATATTTCTCATTGTCGGCAATATCCAATACTTCTGCCCCCTCTTGCTCGTTTATGAATTCGCCTTTTGAATTTAGTAGTTTAAGAGCATTCCATTGTTTTGGATTATGACTAGCTGTCAAAATAATTCCACCATCTGCATTTTCTTCTGGGACAGCAATTTCTACTGTCGGAGTAGTTGATAATCCAACATCTACAACATCCACACCCATTCCTTGCAAAGTTCCTAAAACCAAATTGTTTACCATTTCACCAGAAATACGGGCATCACGACCAACAACAATCTTAATTTTTTTCTTTTTTGCACTTTTAGCAATAAAAGTGGCAAAAGCAGCAGTGAATTTCACAACATCAATGGGACTTAATCCTTCGCCTGGTTTTCCTCCAATTGTTCCTCTGATTCCTGAAATCGATTTAATTAATGTCATACTCTTGATTATCTATTTTTTAAGGCTACAAAGATACGGGTTTGCCACCAAATTTTAAGTAATTAATTCTAAACAATCAACAGATATCTGTTCAAAAGTATAGTTCATTTTTGAGCATTTTTTAGTACTTTCGCTTTAATTATTAAAATAGTCGGAATATTAGACTGTTTAGTGCAAATATTTAAATTTCTGATTGATGAGTGAAGATTTTGGAGAAAACGAAAACAAAGGGGCGCAACATCTTTTAATATTGGTGGATCGCTTTGAGGAAATGATTAACAATAACAAGCAATATTTTTTTGATGCCGAAGAGTTAGAAGAAATTATTGATTATTATTTTGAGAAAAACAATTCTAAAAGAGCCTTGTCGGCCATCGACTTTGCTATAGGTCAATACCCTTTTTCAACTGTATTCTTGTTGAGAAAAGCACAAATTTACGCTGCAACAAATCAAAGCCAAAAAGCACTGGAAATTCTTTCCTATGTAGAAAGCATAGAGCCTTCAAATACAGAATTGTATATGACCAAAGGTTCCATTTATAGTCAGATGGGCTTAACCGATCAAGCAATTGAGAATTTTAAAAAGGCTGCTGAAAACGCTGAAGATATTGATGAGATTTATTTAGCAATGGCTTTTGAATTTGAAAATACTGCAAAATTTGATGATGCTATTTTCTATCTAAAAAAAGCAATTGATGCAAATCCAGAGAATGAAGTTGCATTGTACGAACTAGCTTTTTGTTATGAATTAAACGGACAATCAGAAGAAAGCATAAAATACTATTCCGATTTTGTCGATAAGCATCCATATACATCAACTGCGTGGTTTAATTTAGGTGTTTCCTATAATCGCATGGGAATGTATGAAAAGGCAATTGATGCTTATGATTATTCAATTGCCATTCAAGATGATTTTGCATCTGCTTATTTCAACAAGGCAAATTCATTAGCAAATTTAAATCGTTTGGATGAAGCCATTGATGTTTATAAAGACACATTAAAGGTGGAAGATCCTGATGCGATTACGTTTTATTACATCGGTGAATGCTATGAAAAGAAAGAAGATTATGACCATTCATTGGTTTATTATAACAAAGCAATCAAATTAAATCCACAATTGGCAGATGCTTGGTTAGGAATTGCAATTGTGTTGGATGCACAAGATAAAACAAGCGAAGGATTACATTATGCTAAAAAAGCCATTGAAATAGACAAGACGAATGCTGAGTATTGGTATATCTATGGTGAGCTTCAACAAAAAATGCAATTTTATGAAGATGCCGAACTTTCTTTCAAAAAAGTAATTGAACTCGATCCCGATAATGCGGAGATTTGGTTGGATTATGCAAACTTGTTATTTGAGCAAGAAAATAAAAACGGTTCATTGGAAGTTTTAGCGGAAGGAATAAAACATCATCCACAAAATGCTGAATTACATTATCGTATTTCTGCTTGCTTGATGAGCATTGGACAAAAACAAGAAGCATTGAGCTTTTTACAAAGTGCATTAAAATTGAATTACGAAAAACATAACGAATTATTTGAATACTTGCCTCAATTGAAGGAGAATACTAGTATTACAGATTTGATAGAGTCGTATAAGAAGTAAGTCTACAATTAAAAACAGTAGACAATAGACAAAGAAGAAAGTAGAAAACAAAAAATTAAGATAACAAAACTGATTAGATTTCAGGACGTCACTTCGAGCGGAGTCGAGAAGCGATGAAAGTTATCTACAACTAAGACTAAATTTATAAAAAACAACTATGAATTTTCATTTACCACATATTCCAGAACGTCAAGCAAAGCCTCGTAATAAAGGCTTAACAATGATGATGGATAAAGGACTAAGTATTCGCCAGGCAGAAGATTTTTTATCTGTTAGCGGACATTTAACAGATATTGTTAAACTTGGATTTGGCACTTCTTTCGTTACACCCAATTTAGAACAAAAAATAAAATTGTACCGTGATGCTGGCATGAAAGTTTATGTTGGTGGAACATTGTTTGAAGCCTTTATAGTTCGTAACATGTTTGACGACTACATGAAACTATTGGATAAATTAAAGTTGGATTGTGCTGAAGTGTCTGATGGTTCAATTGTTATGCCTCACGATAAAAAATGTGAATACATTAGCACATTGGCAAAAAATTTCACTGTTTTTTCAGAAGTTGGTTCAAAAGAAGCTGGAATTATTATTCATCCTGCTATGTGGACGTCCATGATGAACAAAGAATTACAAGCTGGTTCTTGGAAAGTGATTGCAGAAGCACGTGAAAGTGGAAATGTTGGAATTTATCGTGCAAATGGAAGTGCTCACACACTTTTAATAAATAAAATATTAGCAAAAGTAGCGAAAGATGCTATTCTTTGGGAAGCACCAATAAAAGCTCAACAAATATGGTTTTTAAAATTACTTGGTTCTGATGTGAACCTTGGAAATATTTCTTACGATGATGTAATTCCTTTAGAAACTTTACGTTTAGGCTTGCGTGGCGACACCTTCTTTAGTCATTTACCTGCCGAATTTAAAAAGGCTAACGAATAATATTTATTTCAATAAAAAAGCAAAAAAGAAATGAAAGAAGTAACTGTATCCGAATTAAAAAAGCTGAAAGACAGCCAAGCAGATTTTCAATTAATTGATGTTCGCGAAGAACATGAATTAGAAATTTGTGAAATTGGTGGAATCCATATTGCTATGAGTGAAGTAATGGAGAATTTGGATAAAATTTCAAAAGATAAACAAGTAATTATTCATTGCAGAAGTGGTGCTCGCTCTGGAGCTATTTGTCAAGCTTTAGAAGCAAATGGATTTAGTAATGTCTACAACCTAAAAGGTGGAATCATTGCATGGTCTGCCGAAATTGATCCTTCTATTACAAAATATTAAACGCTTCTTATGTTAGAATTATTTCATCACCTATTGCCACCTGATTTTGATTGGCTTTTTCTGCACTATAGTGATACCATTTATATTATTCTGTTTGCTGTGATTTTTATAGAAACAGGATTAGTCATTATGCCATTCTTGCCTGGCGATTCGCTTCTTTTTTTAGCTGGACTATCTGCTCGTGCTGGATATTTAGATATGACTTTTCTAATTCTTTTGCTTCTTACGGCAGCTATCTTAGGCGACAATTTCAATTATTGGATTGGCCGTAAAATTGGACTCAAAATGTTCAATTTAAAAATTGGCGCTAGAGTTTTAGTGAAACAGGAATACCTGGATAAAACACATGCATTTTTTGAAAAGCACGGCACAAAAGCAATCATTTTAGCGCGTTTCGTTCCTTTCATTCGCACATTTGCCCCTTTTGCTGCCGGTGTTGGAAAAATGGATTACAAACGATTTTTCTTATTTGATGTTTTAGGTGGTTTTTTATGGATTGTTGGATTAAGCACTGCAGGCTACCTCTTAGGAAATATTGATTTTATCAAAAATCATGTGGATTTAGTTTGTATCGCAATTGTTTTAATCTCTGTACTTCCTATTGTGTTTCAATTCCTTAAAGCAAAATATAGTAAAACAAAATCATAAAATAATTTTGTTGCATCAAAATATTTTATACCTTTAAGTATAATACCTTTTAGTATAATACCTTTTAGTATAATACCATTTAGTATAAAAATAATGAAAGACTCACCCTTCACCTACGGAACCACAGTTAGTGTCAATTCCTTTACCAATAGAGAAAAGGAAGCAGAAAAACTACGAAGTAATCTCGTTTACGGAATCAACACTACTATTATTTCGCCCAGACGCTGGGGAAAATCTTCGCTCGTAGAAAAAGTAATTTTCGATATTAATAAGAAAGAAAAGAACGTAAAAACAATCATCATTGATTTATTTTCTGTCAGCACCGAAGAAGAATTTCTAGAACTATTTGCTCGCGAAGTCATAAAAGCCTCTTCTACCAAATGGCAGGAATGGATGGCAACTGGTAAAGAGTTCTTTAAAAAACTAATTCCGAAATTTAATGTTGGGTTCGATGACGCTGATTTTAGTCTAAGCTTCGATATAAAAGAATTAAAAAAACATAGTCACGAAATACTTGACCTTCCTGAATTAATCGCTAAAAAGAAAGGCATTAAGTTTATTATTTGTCTGGACGAATTTCAAAACCTTTCCTACTTTTCAGGATATACAGAACTAGAAAAGAAAATGCGCGCATCGTGGCAGCGCCAAAGAAATGTAACGTATTGCTTGTATGGCAGTAAACGTAACATGATGAGTCATATTTTTAATAGTCCGTCCAAACCCTTCTACCGTTTTGGCGATATCATGCTCCTTCCAAAAATAGAAACAAGTAAATGGGTGAAATTTATTTGCAAAAGTTTTGAAACTTCAGGGAAACAAATTCCAGAAAACATTGCAATAAAAATACCAGAATTGATGAAAAATCATTCTTGGTATGTCCAACAATTGGCTCATTATACTTGGAACATGACGTCAAAGAAAGCAACAGAAGTTGAGATAAATGCTGCTTTAAAAGAGCTCATTCAAGCAAACAGTCCGCTTTATCAAAAAGAAGTAGAAAGTATTAGCGGTACACAATTAAATCTTTTAAAAGCAATTGCAAAAGAAGAAACAAAATTCACGAGCACAGCAGTGATGCAAAACTATAACTTAGGAACACCACGCAACGTAAGTAAAAACAAAGACATTCTCATCAACAACGATTTGATTCATGAGCTAAATGGTGTTTACGAATTCCTTGATCCAGCTTTTGAATTGTGGTTCAAAAAACAATTTTTTAATCAATCATACATTAAATAAAATGGCGAATTCGTACGGATTGATTGGTTATCCACTCTCCCACTCTTTTTCTAAAAAGTACTTTACAGAGAAATTTGAAAAAGAAAATATTCTTGATTGTGAATTCAATGCTTTTTCAATTGAGAAAATTGAATTATTACCGCAATTAGTAAAAGATAATCCAACTTTAAAAGGCTTAAGTGTTACTATTCCTTATAAAGAAAGTGTCATTCCTTTTTTGGATGAATTGGATGCAACAGCAAAAAAAATCGGAGCTGTCAATTGTATTAAAATTTCAGTAGGCAAACTTATTGGTTACAATACAGATGCTTTTGGTTTCAGACAATCCATCAAACCTTTTTTAGAATCACATCATGAAAGAGCTTTGATTTTTGGGACTGGTGGAGCTTCAAAGGCAGTAGAATATATTTTAAGTGAAATCGGGATTGATTGTCATTTCGTTGCAAGAAACAAGTCAAAAGTAAAAAGTCAAAAAGTGTTTGAATACGAAGAAGTAAATGAAAATATGCTGAATGCATTCAAGCTCATAATAAATGCAACGCCATTGGGCATGTTTCCTAATGTTGATACTTGTCCTGCTATTCCTTACCAATTTATTTCATCTTCACATCTTTTGTACGACTTAGTATACAATCCAGTTGAAACAAAATTTCTTAAAAAAGGAAAATCAAAAGGTGCAGGTATTGTAAATGGTTTTTCTATGCTTCAACATCAAGCCGAAGAAGCTTGGAGAATTTGGAATAAATAATTTTTTGCACATGCCAAAAGCATGTCCTTTTAAATCATAAACAAACGCCTACACAAGTAAAAAATTATTTTTATCATAACAATCATAAAGATCTGCGCCTGCCTGCCTGCAGGCAGGTTTCAATTGTCATCAATTAGGATAGGAATTTTCCTTAAATTTACAATTCTATGGAATTCAAAATCATTTCCGACTTTCAACCTACAGGCGATCAACCAACGGCGATCAAACAATTGGTTGATGGTGTAAATAGCAATTTGCCAGCTCAGACTTTATTGGGTGTTACTGGTTCGGGAAAAACTTTTACCATTGCTAACGTAATTGAACAAACAGGAAGGCCAACTTTAATTTTAAGTCACAATAAAACACTAGCTGCTCAACTATATGGAGAGTTCAAGCAATTTTTTCCAAACAATGCTGTTGAATATTTTGTAAGCTATTACGATTATTATCAACCTGAAGCATTTCTTCCTAGTTCAAATACATACATCGAAAAAGATTTAGCCATCAACGATGAAATAGAAAAGTTGCGATTAAGTACAACTTCTTCGCTTCTTTCAGGAAGACGTGATGTGATTGTAGTTTCTTCTGTTTCTTGTATTTATGGTATTGGAAATCCTATAGAATTTAGAAGCAATGTAATCAATATTAAAAAAGGTGAAATTATTTCTAGAAATAAATTTCTTCATCGTTTAGTAGAAAGTTTGTATTCCAGAACAACAGAAGATTTTCTAAGAGGAAATTTTCGTGTAAAAGGCGATACAGTTGATATTAATTTAGCTTATGCAGATGTTTCGCTCAGAGTTTCTTTTTGGGATGATGAAATTGAAGAAATAGAATACTTTGAAACTAGCACAGGGAAAAGCACAGAGAAGTTGGATGCTGTGACTATTTATCCCGCAAACATTTTTGTAACGAGTCCGGAAACCATGAAAAGCGCCATTCATCAAATTCAAGATGATATGGTAAAACAAGTCGACTACTTTAAAGAGATTGGAAAACATTTAGAAGCAAAAAGATTAGAAGACAGAGTTACATATGATTTAGAGATGATGCGTGAATTAGGTTATTGCTCCGGAATAGAAAATTATTCTCGCTATTTTGATAATCGTTCACCTGGTTCTCGACCCTTTTGTTTATTAGATTATTTCCCGGATGATTTTTTAATGGTCATTGATGAAAGCCATGTAACGCTTCCGCAAATTCGTGCTATGTATGGTGGAGACCGTTCGAGAAAAGTGAATCTGGTTGATTATGGATTCCGTTTGCCAGCTGCCATGGATAATCGTCCCTTAAAATTTGAAGAGTTCGAAGCAATGATTCACCAATTAATTTACGTTAGCGCAACTCCTGCTGAATACGAATTAACTAGGTCTGAAGGAATTGTTGCCGAGCAAGTCATTCGTCCGACTGGCCTACTCGATCCAATCATCGAAGTTCGACCAAGTATTAATCAGATTGATGATTTACTGGAAGAGATTGATAAAGTTGCGAAACGTGATGAGCGTATTTTAGTAACAACACTCACAAAACGTATGGCTGAAGAACTTCAGAAATACATGCTGAACATCGGAATCCGTTGTAGATATATTCATTCAGAAGTAGACACTTTAGAACGTGTTGAGATTTTACGTGATTTGCGATTAGGAAAATTTGATGTATTAATTGGAATCAATTTATTAAGAGAAGGATTGGATTTGCCAGAAGTTTCATTGGTAGCCATTTTAGATGCGGACAAAGAAGGCTTTTTACGTTCGGACAGAGCATTAACACAAACTTCTGGAAGAGCAGCAAGAAACATCAATGGAAGAGTAATTATGTATGCCGATAAAATTACAGGTTCTATGCAACGAACTATTGATGAAACTGAAAGAAGAAGACAAAAACAAATTGCTTATAACCTTAACAACAATTTAGTTCCTACCGCCTTAAATAAATCAAAAGAATCCATTTACGGACAAACGACTGTAATTGTAGATTCAAAAGGAAATTTAGCGAGACCGTATATAGAAAATGAGCAAATAAATTATGCGGCCGATCCAGTAGTTCAATACATGAGCAAAGAAGAACTTCAAAAAGCCATCAATAAAACCCGCAAAGCAATGGATGTTGCAGCTAAAGAATTTGATTTTGCTGAGGCTGCACGATTAAGAGATGAAATGTTCGCTCTTGAGAAATTATTTTCTAACAAGTAATTGTGCTTAAGTTTTCCTTTTTGCTTAATATCTTCTAAGATTACTCCTAAGTCCTTACTGATAAGATTAATGATTAACGTCTACTCTTTAATGCCATTAAAGAATGACGATATTATGGGTCAGGTATAAAAGTTGGGGAGCAGGATAAAAAGCGATACTTTTGAAAAAAAAGTTATCGAAGCAACCGACCACAAATTATTACAAGAACTATTTCCATCAGAGTTAATGGATTATTTTATAATAACCAACTTTGAAACACTTTGTA
>CAMCUO010000023.1 GCA_945879015.1 Chitinophaga pinensis
CAAAAAGGTTGCACAGGAAATGGATAATTGTAAGGAAGGGAAAAATACTTAAAACTCTAAATCTAAATCGAATTTTTGGCGAAAGGTATTTAGCTTTGGATTTTTCTCTGAAAGTCTTTTATAGCGGTCGGTTGCAGTGTATAGATTTGTTTTGTCTTCTTTTGCTATTAGAACTAAATTTAGTTGAATGGAATAGTTATTTAACTCTTTTCTTAATATTCCCAAAAAAATAAGCTTGTCTTCATTAATTGATTCTTCTATTGCTTTGTTGTTTATTGTAAACTCGACAATATAGTCCTCTTTTAATTGAGGTTTTTTGTTTAACAAATTCGTAGCTAAATTTGTTTTCCCTTTTTCTTTTAAACTATTCGCATATTTCTCCCAAACAGTTTCTAATTGCTGTTGTGTGAAAATATTTTTTGGCTGGGAAGAATTATTTTCTTCTAAAGAAACTACACCAGTTTTATCCGTTTTTTTTTCTTGATTAAGATGTTGATTAATGGACGGAGTAGAAGTTTTGATAATTGGCTTTTTTACAATTGTCGCGATTTCTGCAACTGGGGATGCTTTTTGAATAGGAATGGATGAAGTAACAACTTCTCCTTTTGGTTTTTCTACAACTGCTGAAGCTGTAGATTTGGTAATATTTGTAGAAGAAGAAGTTTTAGGTTTTAAGAGTATGTCATTTTTTTTTTCAGCCTCAATTCCAATTGAATTGAGCGAGCAAAGTTGCATCAGAGATAACTCTACTTGGAGTCGGTGATTTTTACTCGACTTATAATTAATATCTGTTTTGTTTAAAATTGTAAGTCCTTTTACCAATATTGGTAATGAACATTTTGCAGATTGTTCTTTGTATTTATCACGAATGTTTGTTCCAACTTCTAAAAGTTGCAAAGTTTCTGGGTCTGTACCAACCAATAAATTTCTAAAATGATCGCCCATTCCTGCCACAAAATTATGACCATCAAAACCATTGTTTAAAATATCGTTGAAAATCAATAAAGCGGAAGAAATATTTTCAGTTAAAATAGCATCTGTTACTTTAAAATAATAATCGTAATCTAAAATATTTAAGTTATCAATTACTGCTTTGTAAGTAACATTATTTCCAGCAAAACTTACTATTTGATCAAAAATAGAACAGGCGTCACGCAAAGCCCCATCAGCCTTTTGAGCGATGATGTGTAATGCATCTTTTTCGGCTGTGATGTTTTCATTACCTGCAATGTATGCTAAATGATTTGCAATATCGTCAATCTGAATTCTGTTGAAATCAAAAATTTGACAACGTGATAAAATGGTTGGAATTATTTTATGTTTTTCGGTAGTTGCTAAAATAAAAATAGCATGTTTTGGAGGCTCTTCTAATGTCTTCAAAAAAGCATTAAATGCATTAGGTGAAAGCATGTGAACCTCATCAATAATATAAACTTTATGAGTGCCTAATTGTGGAGCAAAACGAACTTGATCAACTAAATTTCGAATGTCATCTACCGAATTATTAGAAGCTGCATCCAATTCAAAAACATTGAGTGAAGCGCCACTGTTAAACGATTCACAGGATTCACATTTATCGCAAGCTTCTGTTTCTGAAGTACGATTGGTGCAATTAATTGTCTTAGCTAAAATTCGAGCACAAGTTGTTTTCCCAACACCACGCGGACCGCAGAACAAAAACGCATGAGCAAGATGCTCTGTTTTGATGGCGTTTTTTAAAGTATTGGTAATATGCGCCTGACCTACAACGCTATTAAACGTTGCTGGACGATACTTACGAGCCGATACAATAAAATTTTCCATAATCTATTTTACAAAACTAAGTATTAAAATGAAAAATTAGTGGATTGTTTAAAAGTCGTGTTTTGGTTGATAATTAGTTCAAAGTTCAAGGTTGGAAAGTCCAAAGTTTTTAAAAACAGATATTTTTGGTGTTTTAGCACGTCAAAATGGTTGTATATTGTCCTCGTTTTTAGCGATTTAGCTAACTTTAAACTTTGGACTTTCCAACCTTGAACTTTTTAGAAGTATTCTTTTGGTGAAACGATGGAATTTACTATCTTTGCGTCCCTTTTAGAAAAAAGGCGAATTAATTATTAACCAATTAAATTACAAAACAATGCTAAAACATTATGAAACCGTCTTCATTATGACTCCCGTTTTGTCTGATGAACAGGCAAAGGAGACGGTAAGTAAGTACAAAAAGTTACTTACAGACAATGGTTGCAAAATTGTAACCGAAAATGCTTGGGGATTGCGCAAATTGCAATATCCTATTCAAAAGAAAACAACTGGTTTCTATCATTTGTTTGAATTTCAAGCTCCACCTACATTTGTTGCTGAACTAGAGGTTGCTTACAAACGCGATGAGCGCTTGTTGCGATTTTTAACAGTTGCACTTGATAAGCATGCAGTTGCATACAGCTTAAAAAGTAGAAACAAAGCAAAAGCAGTAGTTGCTTAATTCATTCATCTAAAACATTTAAAAAAATGGCAGACAATTCAGAAATCAGATATCTTGCACCTCCCACAGTGGACGTGAAGAAAAAGAAATACTGTCGCTTCAAAAAAAGCGGTATTAAGTATATCGATTACAAAGACCCTCAATTCTTGTTGAAGTTCATCAACGAACAAGGTAAAATTTTACCTCGTAGATTGACAGGTACATCAGTTAAATATCAACGTAAAGTTTCTAAAGCAGTTAAACGTGCTCGTCACTTAGCTTTATTGCCTTATGTTGCTGATATGATGAAATAAGTTGATTTATCGGTTAGTTTTTTAAATAACTAATCAATAGAATTAACAAATAAAATTAACGAAAAACGAAATTTTAAAATGGAAGTAATTTTAAAACAAGACGTTAAAAGCCTTGGATACAAGGATGACGTTGTGAATGTAAAACCTGGTTACGGAAGAAATTTTTTGATTCCTAATAACCTTGCTGAAATGGCTACTTTATCATCTAAAAAGATGTTGACAGAAACTGTTAAGCAAAGAGCGTTTAAAGAACAAAAAGTAATTGCAGCTGCAGAAGCTTCTGTTGCTAAATTGAAAGATTTAGTTGTAAAAGTTGGTGCTAAAGTAGGTGAGTCTGGAAAAATTTTCGGTTCAGTTACTACAGTTCAAGTTGCTGATGCAATGAAAAAATTAGGATACGATGTGGATCGTAAAAATATTACAATGAACGAAGATGCCATTAAAACGGTAGGTACGTTCACTGCAAATGTTCGTTTCCACAAAGAAGTTGTTGGAACAATTACTTTTGAAGTAGTTCAAGAATAATTTTTTCTCAATGAAATAAAAAAGGCAATTCAAATTTTTTGAGTTGCCTTTTTTAATTTAATTAATATTCTTTTTGACGTCATAGCGAGTTCTGCGCTGTAGCAGAAACTGGAAGCAATCTCTCAAGAATGGGTGGATATTTACATTAGTATAATCGCAATTCCCGCACCCAACAATATCATCACAAACTTAATGAGATTGAATCTATGATTTTCGCTGGATTCAAAGAGGATGGTTGTAGATATGTGCAAGAAAATGCCAACCACAACCGCCATTATTTTATCAAAGTAAATGGATAGGTCAAGAAGTAAATTTTGTCCTATCGCATAACTCACAAATGTTCCCAAAGGAGTTACCAATGCAAAAACGATTAACCACATAATTGCATTTTTTTTGCTGATATGCGATGCTAGTAACATGGTCATTAATGCAATGGCAATAGGAATGTTGTGCATCACAATTCCGGTTAATAAAGAGTTGTGTGAATTGGCTTCAGTAGCTGCCAATGGCATTCCTTCTAAAAACGAGTGGATAGAAAGTCCGATCATCATCGCATACGGAAAAGCATTGTGATGATGGTCGTGTTTGTGCAAATGAATATGTCCGTGCTCAATTCCTTCTGAGAAAAACTCTAGCAATATCTGCGCAAAAAAACCAATTAAAATATAGATTCCAACATTTTCAGTTCTTGATAAATAAATTTCCGGAATAAGATGCAAAACGCTTATCGCAAACAAAAAAGCACCACTGAAAGAAAGCAGCAGTTTTAAACTTTTACTGCTGATATTAATAAATAGCACACTCACTCCGCTAATGATAACAGATAAAAAAAGAATGATGTACATTAAATAATCCATAGTAAACATGTTTTTTCTTACGAAGACACACCCCTAACCCCTCTCTAGAGGGGAATGCATTTCAGTAAAAAATTTAATTATTATTCTAACAAAAATCATCAATAAGAAACTAATTCTTTGTCGTAGTACAAGCCAAATACCCTCTTGAGAGGGTTAGGGGTGTGTATCCCTCAAATCTTCCTCGCCACAATAATCAACCTCTCCGAACTCCCTTCATCAAACTCCTCTAACTTATAATTTCCCCGTAAATGTAGTATTTTAAGTTTATTTGCTTCAAAGTATTTCTCAAAATCAGGTAGTGTTAAAGCTTTCACTCTTTCTTCAAAATGATAGTCTTTTCCTTTATCTGCAAAATCAATTTTTTTAACAATGAAATTATTTTCAAATGATTTACTTATGTTGAATTCAATTCCATCAATCGTTTTTGTTTCGTTACATGTCATTTGATTCATTACTTTTTTTGCATTCATAAAATCCAACACAAAAATTCCGTTTGATTTTAAAGCTTTGCATGCCGAATTGATAACAGCATTGTCATAACGTTCTTGTTCAAAGTATCCAAAACTCGTAAAAAGGTTCACAGCAACATCAAAATAATTTGTGCGAAAAAGTTTTCGCATATCATGAGCGTAAAAATGCAGCGTTTCATTTTCCGACAATTTTGCAAAAGCAATACTTTTTTCAGAAAGATCAATCCCTGTTACATCAAATCCTTTTTTGTTTAAATAAATGGAATGGCGACCTTTGCCACATCCTACATCTAAAAAACGATTTGTTTTTTCAGTTTTTAATAATTGAATGAGATTATCGATGAATAATTCTGCTTCGGAAAAATCTCTGTTCTTATATAAAACATGATAGTAAGGCGAGTCGAACCAGCATTCAAACCATTCAGGATGTTTAATTTCAGACATTTTTAGATTATTTGTACAAAAATAGAAATTATTAGCCCTAATTCATTAAATTTGACAGAGTAACAAAACATTATGGCAAAAATCAATCAAATTACTCCTGTTGATTGGCAAACCGAATTAAAGGCTGCTGCTTTTAAATACCATGTTCTTATAGCATGGGTAGCTGTGGGCTTAAACCCTATTTGGGCTATTGGCGATTATTTTAACAGTCCTCTCCATTTTATGGATTTCCTTATTTTTCGTGTGGTTGTTTCTCTCGTCACACTTATTGTTGTTTTATTCAGAGATAAGGTAAGAACTCATCCCGAATATATTGCCTTCATTCCATTCCTTGGAATCTCTATTCAAAATGCATATATGTTTAGCGTGATGAATGTGGATGAATTACAAAAACATACGTTTGCATACATCGCATTGTTTATTGGCGCTGGAATGTTTGTGTTATGGCGTCCGTTTTATTCGGTCATGATTGTTATCTTTTCACTTGTTGCAAACGTTATTTTCTTTTGGTTTTTGGGACATTTAGAAGTAGGAGATATTTTAATCAATGGTGGAATGCTTACTTTGTCGGTTGCTTTGTTTACTATTGTACTGATACATACACGTACCAATCTTACCAAAAAAGAAATTATTGCTCGTTTGGCTTTGGCTGAATCCAACAATCTGCTGGAAATAAAAAACGAAATCATCGAAGAAAAAAGTAAAGACATTCGTGACAGTATCAATTATGCGCAAAGGATTCAACAGGCTATTTTACCACCTTCCGAAAAAATAGATTTGGTTTTAAAAGATTATTTTATTTTGTTCAAACCAAAAGACATTGTGAGTGGAGATTTTTATTGGCATGCATCAGTAAAAACAACTCCACAAGATGGTGGTCCTTCTGCTGACATTGCTGTAATGGCTGCTGTAGATTGTACTGGTCATGGGGTTCCGGGAGCATTGATGAGTATTATCGGAAGTACAATATTAAATCAAACTACTAGTGCAGCAGTAGTAAATTCTCCGGCTGATGCTTTGGGTTTTTTAAATAAAGAAATTACTAAAACATTAAATTCTATCAAAGATGGAATGGACATGGCATTGTGTGCGATTAATTTTGATAAATTGGAATTGCAATATGCAGGAGCAAACAATCCATTATACATTGTCCGTCAAGAACAATTTATTGAAGTTAAAGCAGATAAGCTGGCAATTGGTGCTGATACAGATGATGCGGCAATAAAAGTATTTACAAATCACACCATCAAATTAGAAAAAGGAGATTCTGTTTATTTATTTACGGATGGTTATGCCGATCAGTTTGGTGGTCCGAATGGAAAAAAATTCAAATACAAAAAATTCCAAGCGTTGTTGATTGAGATGCAAGACAATACCATGGAAGAGCAAAAAGATATTTTGAATTTTCATTTCGAACAATGGAAAGGTGCATTGGAGCAGGTGGATGATATATTGGTGATTGGAATTAGAATATAATTTTCACCACTAAGACACTAAGAGCACTTAGGTTTTTTTTCTTCCAAAGCCCTATAACTATACCTAAGTTGCCTAAGTGCCTTAGTGGTAAGCATGTGGTGAGATTCCCAAAAATTCATATATTTACTTCCAAATAATAGGTTTTGAATAAAATTTACTCAACATATTTACGTGTCGTTTTAGTCTTTTCAATAGTTCTTGGATTTGCCACTTCTGGCTTTTCTCAGGAATTTAAATTCAGCCACATTAATTCTGAGCAAGGCTTATCCATGGGAGTGGTGAATTGCGTTTTGCAGGATAGCAGAGGTTTTATGTGGTTTGGAACTCAGGATGGTTTAAATAAATATGATGGATATAACATTACTGTTTTTAAAAATAATCAGATAGATTCTAATTCACTTTCCAATAATTTTATCAATGTGCTTTACGAAACCAGAAATGGTGAATTGCTTATTGGTACTAACGGTGGCGGGTATGATTCGTACAATTTAAGTACAGGAAAATTTACTCATCATATCGGAGCTCAAGGAAAAAAAAACAGCTTGAGCAACAACAATGTTAAATCAATTTTGGAAGATAAAGAAGGCTTGATTTGGATTGGAACAGATGATGGTTTGAATTCCTATGACTGGAAAACAAAAAAAATCATCCGTTATCTTAACGATAGTAAGAATGCGAATACTATTTCCAGTAACAATGTCTGGAGTCTTCACGAAGGTTCAGACGGCAAACTATGGATAGGAACATACGGAGGAGGATTGAATTCGTTTGATAAACGCAGCGGAAAATTTGAAAACTTCAACCAGTTCAATTCTAAGGGAGAATTGATCTATGAAAGCATTGCATTAATCAGGACAATTTATGAAGATAAAGGAGGCGTGTTCTGGATTGGTACTCATGAAGGAATACAGATCTTTGACCCGCAATCGGGGAAGTTCATTAAGAACATCAGAAACAATCCTACAGATCCGAATTCTTTGATCAACAATCAGGTGATGAGTATTACGGAAGATGCAAATGGGATACTGTGGCTGGCTACCTATGGTGATGGAATAAATTTATATAATAAAAAGACTGGCCGTTTCAGAAGCATTTCTTACGATGAAAAAAATCTTGTGGGAATTACCAGTAATCAGATCAAATGTGTATATCACGATAAAGTCGGTTCTGTTTGGATCGGAACCGAAGGCGGAGGAGTGAATGCACATTTCAGGGCTTCCAGCAAATTCAAATTTTATAAAAAAACTTCAGATCTCAAAAACAGTTTAAAAAGTAGTGAAGTGCTTTCTCTGATGGAAGACAGCGATGGTTTATTATGGGTGGGTACCAGAAGAGGCGGATTAACAAGCATCGATCGTGAAGCGGATGTATATGAGCATTATCATGAATTGTCAACGGCTTCTAACAATTCTATCTTATCCTTGTATCAGGACCGCGAAGGAATAATTTGGGTCGGTACTTGGGGCGGAGGTTTAAATTCTTACGATAAAAAAACAAAAAAAATAGTTTCTTATCCCGAATTCAAGAATGTAAGCGCTGCCACTATCGTTTCTATTTTTCAGGATGCTGACGGGAGTGTTTGGGTGGGAACATATGGTGCCGGAGTTTTTGTATACAATAAAAAAACAAATAAGTTTAAAAACTACACCATCGAAAACGGGCTGAGTATCGACAATATTTATAATATTTATCAGGACAGTAAAAAAAACATCTGGATCGCAACCGATGGAGGCGGAGTGGTTAAGTTTAATTCAGCGTCAAATGTTTTTAGAATTTATAATCGTGATGAAATATCAAATAGTATTAGTTCTAATTCAGTGAATTGTTCATATGAAGATAAGGAAGGCAATATGTGGTTTGGTACATCTAATGGATTAAATAAGTTGGATGCAAAAACTGGAAGGTTTACTTCCTATTTCGAAAAAGATGGTTTACCAAACGATTTTATTTATTGCATTTTGCCTGATGAAAAAGGGAATTTGTGGATGAGTACTAACAAAGGTGTTTCTAAATATAATCCTTCAATTAAAAATGAAAATGGTTCAGCCTTCAGCAACTATTATGTAAATGATGGTTTGCAAGGATTGGAATTTAATCAAGGAGCATATCATCAGTGTAAAGATGGAGAAATATTTTTAGGAGGCGTAAATGGGATTAACACTTTTCATCCAGATAAAATTCAGAACAATCCAAATATTCCACAAGTACATATTATTTCATATAAGCGTTTTGGTAAAGAAGTATTGATGGATACATTGATTTATGACAAAAGATATTTGGAACTTACCTACAAACAAAACTTTTTTTCGTTTGACTTTGTGGCTTTGGATTATCAAATGCCTGGGAAAAACAAATACTCCTATATGTTGGAAGGAGTTGATGAGGATTGGTCGCCACCTAGCACACAACGTTATGCGAGTTATACTGAATTAAGCGGAGGAGATTATGTTTTGCGTGTACGCGGAGCAAACAATGATGGAACTTGGAACAATGAAGGCTTGACACTTCGTATTAGAATCAATCCTCCTTTCTGGAAAACAAAATTGTTTTATGCTCTTTGCATCTTAATTATTATTGTTGGTTTCTGGGGCTTTGTGAAATATAGAACAAGTTCAATTAAGCGAGAAAATAAAATATTGGAAGAAAAAGTAGAAGAACGAACACAAGAATTAGCTCAAAAAAATAAAGACATCACAAGTAGTATTCAATATGCGAAACGTATTCAGTTAGCTATTTTGCCTCCATTAGAGCAAATATTCAAATATTTCCCTCAGTCGTTTGTATTGTACAAACCCAAAGATATAGTAAGTGGTGATTTTTATTGGTTTGGAGTAAAAGATGGCAAAAAAATAATTGCTGCAGTAGATTGTACTGGTCATGGTGTACCTGGAGCTTTTATGAGTATGATCGGACATAATTTGTTGAACCAAATCATCAGTGAAAACGGAATTACTCAACCCGATGAGATCTTGAATGCATTACACAGAGGTGTTCAGGCGGCATTAAAACAAGGAACCAATGTAGTTGATACAAGCGATGGAATGGATGTTGCCATTTGTTGTATCGATTCAAAAAATAATGAATTGGAATTTGCTGGAGCATACCGACCATTATTCATAGTAAATGGAGAAAAATTTGAAAAAATAGAGGCAGATAAAAATCCCATTGGTGGCTCACAGTTGGATGCCGACCGTAAATTTACAGCTCATAAAGTTAAAATTAATAAAGGAGATACATTTTACATGGCTTCTGACGGGTATGCGGATCAATTTGGAGGAGAAAAAGGCAAGAAATTTATGGTAAAACGATTCAATGAATTAATGTTAGCAATGCAGTCGCAAAACATGTATGAACAGTGTAAAACCTTAGATTCAACCTTTGAAAACTGGAGAGGAACATATCAGCAAATTGACGATATTTTGGTGATCGGAATCCGATTTTAAACTTTATGGTTCCATTTTCGTCATATTTTTGACAAATTGTAAAAAATTCCTACATTTGACGCTAGGATAAAGCCTTCAAAAAACTTAAAACCCCAATACCATGAAACGTATTCTATATTCAACGGTGTTATTTGTTTCTGCAGTAACTGCATTAACTTTTAATTCCTGTAAAAAAGAAGAACCAGATACCGAAACTCAATCTGCTGTAGATAACAGTGTTTGTGAAGGCGAATTTACTGGGCGAATGGGTGTTATCAATAGTTATGCTATCAAAGAACAGGGTGTAAAATCGATGAGGGCAGCAGGTCAACCTATAATTAGCTTTATTGCTGCTGATACTTTAGATGGTTTCCCTATTACAATGTATATTGATTATGGTACTTTAGGAATTGTTGATCCAATTGATGGAAAAACACGTAAAGGGCAAGTGACTGCAAAATTTAGTAACTCTTGGGATACCTTAGGCACAAATGTTACTGTTAAATTGATAAACTATTATGTAAAAACAGCGACAGGGACTAATTTTGTAAAATATGATTGTGATAGCATCATGATTGGTCATCCGTCAGCTAATACATATACAAACAGCGTTGTAGGTGGAAAATGTGTTGCAGCTAGCTGGAACTTAGAGTGGGCTTGTACAAGAACATTGACTCAGACGGCTGGAATGGGAGACACTCTTTTAACAAACGATATTTACCAGTTTACAGGTAGTGCTCAAGGTAAGACTCGTGAAGGTAAAAACTATACAGTGAATGTAACAACTCCTGTTGTGAAAAGCATGTCTTGTGCTTGGATTCAAGAAGGAAGAATAGATTTGACTCCTGAAGGCAAAGCTACACGTACAGTTGATTATGGTTCAGGAATTTGTGATGATCAGGCAACACTTACCATTAATGGTAATACTTTTGCTTTTACAATGAATTGATGTATTGTTTTGAAATTCTTATTTTGTAAGGTTTTTCAATCAATTTGCGAGTTTAATTAATAAGAAGTAAAAAATTAGTGTTTACTGTTTGATTAATTAAACTTATTTATATATTTGCTTGATTAATAAATTAGGAATTATCCCCTTTGTCTATTTAACTTAGAGTTTTATGATGTTAGATACTTACGATTTTTACGATAAAATGGAACGTAATAATATTATGCTCTCTTTCAAAGGTGATATCACTTCTGAATTACTTACCTGCATTTTGCAGATTATGGAATCCAAATTGGATAATTTGCAAGAAGAACCAAAGATTAAAAAGAAAGTTTACAACGTATTAGTTGAGTGCCTTCAAAACCTTTATCACCATATGGATGAAGTAGCACCCGAACAAAATGACGTTCTTCGTTCTGCGATATTTATGATTGGCAAATTAGATAATCAATACAATATTGTAACAGGGAATTGTATTAAAAAAGAAAAGGTAGAAGCATTAAAAAAACGTTTAGAGGATATTAATTTATTATCTAAAGAAGAATTAAAAGAATATTACAAGGCAGTATTAAATAATGGTGAAATGTCATTTAAAGGTGGAGGTGGATTAGGGATGATAGACATAGCACGTAAAACAGGAGAGAAATTAAATTTTAATTTTTCACCAGTCGACGATAAATTTTCATTTTTCAGTTTAAATATTAAAATATCACAATAAAAATAAGATTATGGAAAAAATTTCAATTGAAGGAACACCAAAAACTCCAACTATCAATTTTGATATAGCAAAAGGTTTTTTAGAAATCAAAGGTCGCTCAATCCCTGAGAACTCAATCGAGTTTTACAAGCCATTAGTGGATTGGTTAGAAAAATATGCAGCTAATCCTCAGTCGGCTACCAACGTTAATATTCAGTTAGAATATTTTAACACAAGTTCATCTAAATGTATTTTAGATGTATTTAAAAAGTTGGAAGCTATCAACAAAGGTGGTAGTGCAGTTGTTATCAATTGGCATTACGAAGAAGATGATGAGGATATGTTAGAAGCAGGTGAAGATTACCAAGCGATTATCAATGTGCCGTTTAAAATGGTGCAGGTAGCAGAATAATAAAACACTTTAAATTTATATTTAAAGCGAGATAAAAGTGCATTTGCATTTTTTTCTCGCTTTTTATTTTTCCATTATACACTTCCCATCAAATACATGGCACTCATTGTCGGATTTAAACTTCCACCTTTTTTCTCCAAAGTAACAGCAAATGCCTGAGCACCACTTATTGATTTCATTTTGTGAATAGCACCAGGAGCTTCCATGTCCATCATTCCTGCATCTATTGGTTTACCATCTATTATTGCCCATAATTGATATTGTTTATCCTTTGCTGGCATAGGCAAATAGTTTACATTGATGTAAACATCTTCAGTAGTTTGATTCCAGTAAATAGCTGCTAAAGCTTTGGGCGCAATCTCCATTCCCTTCAACATAATTTTTTTGTTATCAGGATTCATCAAAACAGCCATCTCTTGAGCCATTTCACCGTACGATTTGGATTGTGCTTCAAAGTCTTTTACATATTTTTCTTTTTCAGAACTAAGAACAGATAACTGATCGTCTGAATCGCGTAACTTATCCATCAAAATAATATTATAGATAGCGCTAGCAATAAGTAAAGTGAAAGAGGCTGCAACAAGCCAAAGAATTGAAGTGTTTTTTTGTTTATCGATGGAAATAATACTCGTCTCTTTTATATCAATTTTGGCAAGAATTTTTTCTTTTAAAGCAGGAGGAGGGTTTTTTGCAGCATATTTTAATAATGTGTTTTCTGAAAGTTCAATATGCGTTTTTAATTCTGGGTATTGCAAAGCCATAGCAGTAACTTCTGCCATTTCTGAATTTGAAAGCTGTCCTAAAACATAACTTTCAATTATTCCAGATGATATGTAATCCTCAATTCCAAATAAAGCTGAAGAGTAGCTGTTATATAAGGCGTCAAATGCTTTTATATCCTTACTTTTTAATAAGGATACCAGTTCATCTTCCGTATAACTATTTGTTTTCAAATTTTGTCCAAAACAAAAATAAAAAAAAGCTTCTTTTTTGTAAGAAGCTTTTTAAAAAGTATCAATTTTTTATTAGCGTACTTTTTTTCTGCTGAACTTACTAAATAAAATTTCCAATCCCCTAATTAACTTCTTTAATAAATCAAAGTAAAGTGTGATGGCTAATATCAAAGACATTCCCCAAATAACAAGAATATTCACATTGTAAGTATCATAATATTTTCCAAAGAATTTCTTACGAGGAGCAAAAAAGTGTGCTCTTCCCATATCAGAATCTACTGGATCTAAATAGATAGGGTCAATCTTTTGAACATAAGCTCCATCCAAATCTAAAATACGATAAGGAGTATTTCTATTTGTTACCAAATCTTGCAAACTCTCATTTTCATAATCGTCCTTATCTTTCGAATATTGTTTACGTGAAACACTGTCTTTTGTCATTGCATTAACCTCTTTTTCTCTTAAGGCTGTTGCGCGTTTGAAATTATTCAAATAAACGTTTCTCAAAGTGTTGCTAGTGAAATCTTTTATTTGGTTTGAAACCGCTGGACTAAAAGCTGCTAGGGTCAAATTTTCTAATCCATCGCATTTTAATTTTTCATTACCTGGAACTTTCAATTCTTTTCTAATTTCACTTTGAATCATTTTCAAAGCGTCTTCAACTTCCTTTTTGCTTTCTGGTTTTATGTAATTTGTTTCACAAAACTCAATTTTTTTAGTCATATCAGTCAACCAATAATCTTTCTTATAAGTTGCGATGTGAATTGCTTTATCGAATTTGTAAGTCTTTTTAGTAAACTTATTATCTTTAAATTGTTTAACTGCCAAAGCCTCAAATGCCCAACGCGATGCCATAATATCGCCAACCAATGGAACAACACTTTGAGATGTAATGATAGGATTCAA
The DNA here is from genome assembly GCA_945879015.1 of Chitinophaga pinensis. Taxonomy (GTDB): domain Bacteria; phylum Bacteroidota; class Bacteroidia; order 2-12-FULL-35-15; family 2-12-FULL-35-15; genus 2-12-FULL-35-15. The sequence continues at coordinate 13,866 of CAMCUO010000023.1, forward strand.
TTTATCGAATTTCACCATAACACCACTAAACAATAATTGCGGGATAATTAAAATTGGAATCAAGATATAAATCGTAACAGCTGAATTGAAACTTGCTGAAATGTTTAATCCTAACATGTTGGCAAAACAGAAAGTACTGAATAATAAAACCCAATAAGGGAATATCATTCCTTGTATTTCAAGTACATAATTACCAACTAACACAAACAAAATAGCTTGTATGGAAGACAAAGTAAACATGATTATTATCTTCGACCACAAATAACTTCCTTTACTAAGATTTAGAAAAGATTCACGTTTTTGAATTTTTTTATCACGAATAATTTCTTCCGCACTCACTGTTAATCCAATGAACAAAGAAACTACCACTGCCATAAACATGTAAATGATTATATTCTCGTTTTCACGGAAAGTATAACCTTCTTTGTTTGACAGATCCAAATTTACAAACTTGATAAAGTATGCAAGAATGAATGCCAATAATGGAGCTTCTAAGAAGTTGATAGAAATGTATTGTGTGTTTGTCATTTTCGACAAAACATCACGGGTCATAAATACTTTAAATTGTTTGAACTTGTTTGGAATTTTAAAAGTACTTTCAGGAATTTCAGTAATATTTTCAAATTCTTCAATCGACTTCTCAATTTTTTCTCTGTAATGAACATTCCATTCTGGTGGAGATACTTTTCTGTTACGAGTAATGTTACCGTATTCGTCTAATACCTTCGATTCGATAATGTTAAAAACCTGTTCGGGATTTACGTTACCACATTCTATACATTCGCTTTCGTTACTATTTACATGGTTTACAACAGTTTTGAAATAGATAACCGAATCAACTGGATTGCCATAATAAATCGGGAAACCGCCCACATCCAAAATCATCAATTTGTCGAACATCTTAAAAATGTCGGATGATGGTTGGTGGATTACTACAAAAACCAATTTGCCTTTCAAAGCAAGTTCTTTTAGTAAGTCCATAATATTTTCCGAATCTCTTGATGATAAACCAGAAGTTGGCTCATCTACAAACAAAACGGAAGGCTCACGAATTAATTCTAATGCAATGTTCAAACGTTTACGTTGTCCACCAGAAATTGTTTTCTCTAAAGGACTTCCAACTTTTAAATCTTTTGTTTCAATTAAACCTATGCTAGTTAAAACATCTGTTACCATCTGTGTGATAACGGCATCTGTTTTATTTCCGAAACAAAGTTTTGCATTGTAAAATAAATTTTGGAAAACGCTCAACTCTTCTATCAATAAATCGTCTTGAGAAACGTGACCAATAACTCCTTCAATTTTTTCTTTTTCAGAATGAATATTAATTCCGTTAATTTTTACAGAACCTCCACTCGGAATTTCCATTCCATTCAAAACGTTTAACAATGTGGACTTTCCTGCACCAGAACCACCCATGATTCCAATTAACTTTCCCGAATCCTCACTGAAATTAATGTCACGTAATCCTAATTTTCCACTTTTGAATTTATATTCTAAATTTTTAACTACAAATGATACTTTCGCTTTAGAAGTATCACTCATGAATGAACTTAAAATATCGCTATAGTAAACTGGTTTTACTTTTGAGCTTCGTAAAGATGAACCTGGTGTAAGAATAAATACTTTTCCTTTAGTAAGTATTTGCCCATTTAATAAAATATCACTTTTGCCATAATATAGCAAAGTGAACATGTTAACACTAGGAATCCAAAGCACACGTGCTTGTCCGGAAACTCCTTCGGCATAAATATGTTTTGTTTCTTTTAACGAATGTGAAGTTTTATTGTCGATAATTAGTATGCGGGATGATTCTGGAATGGTATCTATTGCAGCTCTCACAAATTCCAAACAACGTTTAAATTCGTCATCTTCAATATTAAATGTTTCCGCCACTGTTGCAACGAATTCCATTTCTTGTTCAGCAATTTCCTTATTGGAGTTAATAAATTCAATTAAACGAATTAACACAACCACTTTTTGAACTTGAGTAAGTTCGCTATTGATTTGTGTGCAAATTTTTAAAATTTTAACGGAGTTGAGTGATGTACGTTTTGCAGTTCCGTCTTTCTTTTTTGTAACAGCGTGATGAGCTTCTAAAAATTCATCAAAAATTGCAAGGTATTGATCAACCAATTCTTGATTTAATTGTTGCTTTAAAAAAGATTGCACTATTAATCTGCCATTAGCATCGATGCCGTCAACCCTAGCAATAATTGCAAACATTTGCATCAGGGCTTTTAATATTCTTTCACTCATTGTTTAAAAGTAATTATGTAGTTTTAGAAAAAAAGGCATTAATACCGCAGTAATTAATGCCTTTCGAATAAAGTTTTTGTTGAGTATTATTTTAGTTGTTTAAATCCAATTAATAAAACGGCTCTTCCTGAACCTTGAGCTCCACCACTTAGTTTTGCTTCAATAACACAATCGAGCGAGTTAGTAATTTTGAAATCCCAATAAGGAGCATTCTTAAATTCACTATTTGTAAACAATAAATTTCTTTCGGAATCGTATACTGAGAAAATTAAATTACCATCGGATAAACCACTGCAAGCAGCAATACGATATAATGTTCCGCCATAAAGAGTTGTATGGAATTCTGCTGTTTCATCAGTATTCATTAATAAAGCCCGGTATTGTTGACCATCAGAGATGAATTGACTTTCTAAGTGCCTTGCACATTGTGAAGCAATTGTATCTGCAATTTGTGCTGATGCACTGTTAATTGCAATAAATCCACCAACTGCTAATACTAATTTTAAAATTCCTTTTTTCATTTCAGTTATATATTTTATTTTACGATTCAGCTTTTGACTAAACCGAAATTATCCTACAATTTGACTTCTGATTGATTTTACTTTTTGAGTGATTGATTCAATTTGTTCTGGAGTAATGTTTACTTCTGACTTACTAGTGATGGTTGTCGTTTTCTTGTCAGCATCAGTAGTTGGTTTCTCATAAGTATATTTAAACTCAACACCATCAAATACTGTTGATAGGTCCTTTAAGTTATCGACAAACTCCGTGTATTCTGGTTGGCTATAAAACTGAGTTAACAATTTAATCAAACTTTGTAATGAAGATTTTTGCTCAGTAATCCTGCGCTTAACATCTTCGTTTGGTTTTGCTTTATAAACAGAAGTTGCAAAATGTAAACTTTCTAACCAACCACCTGCAAGCACTAATCCACTAACATCACTACGGTCGTTATTTTTTAAATAAGAATCACTTGAACGGTAAGCAACACCAACCAAAACTAACATAGAATCTTTATTTCCTAAGTTTTTAGCAAAACGCTCAATTGTATTGGCATCAAAAGCTCCTGAAACACCTAATTCATCAGCTAATTTTTTAGCAGAGTTTAAGTATCCAATTGCATCTTGGTTTTGATCATAAATAGTTACATAACCCAAATCAGCTCCGTAAATACCTAAATTCAACGCTTTTGAAAAATTAGTTGAATAATCAGATGATTTATTTGAAGGATTTAGAATTTCTTTGTTGTATAATGCACCACTTCCTTTAATAAGGAAAGCTGTTTGAATAGGTGATGGAATACTGAAAATCTCTCCATTAACATTCAAAATAGTTGTTTGAGTGCTGTCTACTGGAGGTAAAGCGTCTGGATCTTTTGTGCTATCGCCACTACAGCCTGCTGCAAATAATGCAGAAACCGATAATAATAAAAAAGCTCCTCTAAATGTGATAAATTTCAATCTCATTTCAATTATGGGTTTTTGGTGTTTTTAAAATTAATGCTCAAAAATAATACTTTATCTAATAAATCAAACAATTCGTCAGCATATTTTTAATATTTTACGATATTGAGAATGAGCAACAATTTATAAAATCCTTGTATTTATTGGGATTTTGCTTTTTCTGCAAATGTCAAAGCGCTAAAGTGCTTGATTATGAGGGTTTTGATTAAATACAGATTAGCTTGATTTTGAGGTAGTTACAATAAAAATGCCTTCCAGAATTAATCTGGAAGGCATTTCTAAAATTGGGAATGAATTATCTATTATTGAATAACAAATTTTCCTTGAGAAATTAATTGGCTATTTTCCCTTACTTGATAAAAATAACTTCCTTTTGATAGCTTTTTCTGTTGAATTTCTACTTTATTGATTGAAATCGTGCCCAAATGCATCACTTTTTTACCATTTACATCAAAAATTACAAGACTTGCAGCTGTTAGTTGATTCAATTCTCCTCCAATTATTAAGAGTAGCACTTTCCGAAAATGGATTAGGAAAAATTACTGAAGAAATCAATGAATTTCCATTTTCTGTAATAGCAGCTGGTTAAGAAGTAAATGGTGTTAAAGATCCCATAAAATCAAAATAAAAAACAGGTTCTTGAATTTTTATTGCATAAATTCCTTGGTACGAATCAGTAGTTTTTGTAACAGCTCAGGGTGACTGAGTGATAAACCTCCCTTCATGCTGAGCGTAGCCGAAGTATAAGAGAAGAAACCCAAAGAGAATTCGTGCTGTTCATTTTCCTATCTTTGCACAAATGAAGGACGAAAACGATATAAAAATGATTGCCAAAACCAATTTTGGTTTGGAAGAATTATTATCACAAGAATTACAACGACTAGGAGCAAAAAATGTAGAGATACACAATCGTGCAGTTAGTTTTACTGGCGATAAAGGCTTTATGTATAAAGCAAATTTGTGTTGTAGAGTTGCATTGAGAATTTTGGTTCCGTTTAAATCCTTTAAAGTAAGTGATGAAAAATCATTGTATGCCGGAATTCAAGGAATCAATTGGGAAGATTATATGGATGTTGCAGACACGATTGCAATCGATACAGTTTTAAGTTCCGATTTATTTACACACTCACAATACATTTCACAAAAAGCAAAAGATGCAATAGTTGATCAGTTCAGAGCAAAACATGGTGAACGTCCTTCTGTTGATTTGGATAAACCAACATTAAGAATTAATCTTCACATTGTTGGTGATACTTGTACCGTTGCGTTGGATAGCTCGGGAGAATCCTTACACAAAAGAGGTTACAGAGATAAAACAAATTTAGCTCCTATTAATGAAGTACTCGCTGCAGGATTGGTTTTGCTAACGGGATGGGACAAGAGAACAAATTTTATTGATCCGATGTGTGGCTCTGGAACAATTTTAATTGAAGCAGCACTGATGGCAAATAATATTCCTGCCGGATATTTTCGTGAAGACTTTGGGTTTCAACGTTGGAATAAATTTTTACCTTACGAAGAAGAATTGTGGAACACGATTTTTGATTCTGCAGTAAATAAAATTACCAATCATGAACAAAAAATTTTAGGAGGAGAACTTTCTCCGAACGTTGCAAAAAAAGCAAAAGAAAATATCAAGTTTGCAAAAGTGGATGATATTGTTTCCATCAAAAATGTAGACATGAAAGATTTTGAAGTTCCTGCCGGAAGAGGTGTGGTTGTGATAAATCCACCATATGGAGAGCGAATGGATAAAGACAATATGGAAGAGCTTTATAAAATGATGGGAGATACATTCAAGAAAAATTTTGCTGGTTACGATTGTTGGATTTTAAGTTCAAACATGGAAGCTTTCAAACATGTTGGTTTGCGTCCGTCACGAAAAATTCAATTGTATAACGGACCATTGGAATGTCGTTTTATGAAATTTGAAATGTATCAAGGGACAAAGAAAGTGCATAAGTTGGAAGGAAAGACACAACAAGGTACAGATAACTAACAAAAACGAATATTACGAATCTGTGTGTGAAAAAAAAATGTGAATTAGTTTAGATAGAATAATAACAAACCTAGATTCGTTATCCGTACCATCTAAAAGTAAAATTATGAAGAAAATAGCTGTCTTTACATCAGGAGGTGATTCACCAGGAATGAATGCTTGTTTGCGCGCAGTTGTGCGTACTGCTATTTATCACAATATGCATGTGGATGGAATTATGCACGGTTATGATGGAATGATCAACAACGAATTTTTTCCAATGGGAACAAAATCTGTTGCAAACATTATTCACCGTGGTGGTACTGTTTTAAAAACGGCACGGAGTAAAGAATTTATGACCGTTGAAGGACAAAAAAAAGCAATAAAAAATTTGCAAAAACACGGAATCGAAGGTTTGGTAGCAATTGGTGGTGATGGAACTTTTAAAGGAGCTTTAGAATTTAGTAAGTTGTGCAATATTCCTTTTGTTGGTTGTCCTGGCACAATAGATAACGATTTAGTTGGAACAGATTTTACAATTGGATACGATACTGCAATCAATACAGTTGTGGATGCAGTAGATAAAATTAGAGATACAGCTGAAAGTCACGACCGCTTATTTTTTGTTGAGGTGATGGGCCGTGATGCCGGATTAATTGCTTTGCGTGCCGGAATCGGAGTAGGAGCAGAGAGTATTTTAATCCCAGAAACAAAAACCGATATTGAAGATCTTATTAAGCGTTTAGAAAACGGAAGAAAAAATAAATCTTCCAAAATTATTATTGTTGCAGAAGGTGATGAAGCCGGAGGAGCATTTGCAATTGCGGAAAAAGTAAAAAAACGTTTACCCGAATACGATACCCGCGTCACAATTCTCGGACATATTCAGCGTGGAGGAAACCCTTCTGCGATGGATCGCGTAAATAGCAGTAGAATAGGTTTTGCGGCGGTTGAAGCATTGATGAAAGGTGAAAGGAATGTGATGGTTGGAATTGTAGATAAAAATATTCAATACACTCCGTTTGAAAATGCTGTAAAACACATTCAGGAAGTAAACCCAGATTTAATGAGAATGGTTGGAATTTTGTCGTTATAAAATGAAATTTAAATATATTTATTTTTCTTTTTTATTCGCTCTTATTTTAAGTAGCTGCACTTTTTTTCGCCCTCGTCCGCCTAAATTATTTAAGCGTGCTTTAAAAAATCAACCGTATGATGTTATTATTGTTCCTGGTTGTCCGTACGATGGTAATGATTGGACAATTGCAATGAAAGGGCGAGTGGTTTGGGCAGACTATCTTATTAAACAAGGGGTTGCAAAAAATGTCATTTTTTCGGGTGGAGCAATTTACACTCCTTATGTTGAAGCAAAAGTGATGGCTTTGTATGCTGAAGAATTAGGAACTCCTAAAGAAAAAATATTTATTGAAGACAAGGCAGAGCATAGCACTGAAAATATTTATTACTCTTATCAAATTGCAAAAAAAATGGGATTCACTAAAATTGCAATCGCTTCAGATCCATTTCAATCCAACTTGCTTATGCGATTTTCCCGAATAAGATTCAAATTGCCAATTGCTCACATTCCTTATGTAATGGATACGTTGTCGAAAATTGATGATGTGCATCCTAAAATTGATGCGAGTAGTTGTAAGGTGGAAAATTTTAAACCTATTACTGAAACGCAAACCAAGCGTCAAAGACGAAGGGGGACTTTTGGGAAGAATATTAAATACGAGAAGGAGTAGTCATTTTTGCCATTTCTAGCATTCTGCGTTGAAGCAGACACTATCGAGAAACTTTTCCACACAACCATTATTCGCTCCCATAAAATGTACTTTGTATGTATATTTGTTCGATGAGTCGCACCACCTATTTTGTTGATGTAATATTGCCTTTGTCGGTTCCCAATTTGTACACCTACCGTGTGCCATTTGAATGGAACGAGTCAATTGCAATTGGTAAAAGAGTGGTGGTGCAATTCGGAAGAGGGAAATTATATTCTGCACTTATCCGAAGAATTCATGAAAATCCTCCCAAGCAATACGCTGCAAAATACATTGATTCTATTTTAGATGATTCTCCAATTGTAAATCAAAAACAATTTGAGTTATGGGATTGGTTGAGCAATTATTACATGTGCACCATTGGTGAAGTAATGATTGCGGCCTTGCCAGGTGGCTTGCGTTTGTCGAGCGAGACTAAAATTTTACTCAACCAAAATTATAAAGAACAATCCGCAAGCATCGAATTAAGCGACAAAGAATATTTAATTGTGGATGCTCTGGAAATCCGACAAGTTTTAACCCTTACAGATATTTCTGGAATCATAGAACAAAAAATTGTTTATCCGATCATCAAATCACTTATTGAAAAAGGTGTTGTAGTTCTTCAAGAAGAATTAAAAGAAAAATTCAAACCTAAAATTGAAAGCTACGTTAAGATAACAGAGTATGCCGACAATGAAGAAAATCTAAAAACCATTTTTGATGCATTGGAACGAAAGGCTCCAAAGCAATTGGATGTGGTGATGGCTTATGTTACTTTATCAAAGCGTTATTCCCAAGAACGTGTTGAAGTAAAAAAATCCGACATTCTAAAAATGGTAGATGGAGCAGAAGCTGCTTTGAAGTCGTTGGTAAAGAAAAATACATTTGAAATGTATGAACGTGAAGTGGGAAGATTGGCAAGTTTTGAAAACGAAAATAAAATTTCAAATCTGAATGAAGAGCAACAAAAAGTTTTTGAATCAATCAATACTCAATTTTTCGGAAAACAAAAGAATAATGGCAAAGATGAAAAACCAGTAAGCGAGGATTCCTCCCTCTCCTTCGGAGAGGGCCGGGGTGAGGTCGATGTTGTTCTATTGCACGGTGTTACATCCTCCGGGAAAACCGAAATTTACGTAAAGCTTATAGAACAAGCCATTGCACAAGGAAAACAAGTTTTGTATTTACTTCCAGAAATTGCATTGACAACACAAATCATTAATCGACTAAGAAAATATTTTGGCGAAGCGGTTGGTGTTTATCACAGCAAGTTCAATGAGAACGAAAGAGTTGAAGTCTGGAACAATGTCCTTAATTTGAAACCTGCCCGTCCGGCAGGCGGGTCTGAAATCTGTAATTTTAAATTGGTAATTGGAGCACGTTCTGCTCTTTTTTTACCCTTCAGTAACTTAGGACTAGTAATAGTTGATGAAGAACACGATACTTCTTTTAAGCAATACGATCCTGCTCCTCGTTACAATGCACGCGATGCAGCTATTTATTTGGCTCATATTCATAAAGCAAAAGCATTATTAGGTTCAGCAACTCCTAGTTTGGAAAGTTATTTCAATGCTCAGGAAGGTAAATATGGTTTTGCAGAAATGACCAAACGTTTTGGTGGAATTCAAATGCCTGAAATTTTAATTGCAGATGTGAAAGAAGCCACGAGAAAGAAAATGATGAAGTCGCATTTTTCTCCATTGCTTTTAGATACAGTTACACTTGCATTGGAAAAAAAGGAGCAAGTCATTTTATTTCAAAACAGAAGAGGTTTTGCTCCTCAACTCGAGTGTAACATGTGTGCATGGGTTCCGCAGTGCGCCAATTGTGATGTGAGTTTAACGTATCATAAAGTCAGCAACCAACTTCGTTGTCATTATTGCGGTTATTCAATCAAACCACCAACCAAATGTGCTGCTTGTGGTGATACCGATTTAAAGATGAAAGGTTTTGGTACCGAAAAAATTGAAGAAGAATTGTCCATCTTTTATCCAAAAGCCAGAATTGCAAGAATGGATTTGGATACTACAAGAAGCAAATTTGCGCATCAACACATCATTCAAGATTTTGAAGAAGGCAACATCGATATTTTGGTGGGAACACAAATGGTAACCAAAGGATTAGATTTCGACAATGTAAGCATGGTCGGAATATTAAATGCCGACAGTATGTTAAACTTCCCTGATTTCAGATCATTTGAAAGAAGTTATCAATTGATGGCACAAGTATCGGGTAGGGCAGGACGGAAAAATAAACGAGGGAAAGTAATTATTCAATCACAAAATCCGGAGCACAGCATTATTCAGGAAGTAATAGCCAACGATTTTTTATCGATGTATACCAATCAATTGTTGGATAGAAAAAATTTCAATTACCCTCCGTATTTTAGATTGATAGAAATAACAGTCATTCATAAAGATGTAGATATGGTAAATGCTTCGGCTAAATTTTTAGCAGATGCATTAAAAAAACATTTTGCTAAAAGAGTACTTGGTCCGGAGTTTCCATTGGTTTCACGTATTCGAAATTTGTATCATAAAAATATTTTACTGAAAGTTGAAAGGGAAGCCTCTGTTGTTCAAGCAAAAAAGGTATTGACTGAATTATTAATTAAGTTTAAATCTACTAGCGATTATAAATCAGTAAGAGTTAATATTGATGTAGACCCAATGTAAATTAAAATGTAAAACCATGAAACATAAATTTATTTTTATTTCGCTTCTAGTGTTAGGAGCTGCTTGTGGTTCAGAAAAACCCCAAGAGCAAGAGTTAACAGAACCCGTTTTGGATACAACAAAAACAGAACAGCCAATTCGTATGACTCCTTCTGCTGACATGAATGTTTATCAGAACATAGAAATTGTCGAATATTGTGCATTGATTCCAAAAGAATATGAAGAAGGTGATTCCGGTGAAAAGGCGGGACATTCATTTGAGCACACATCGAAAAAGAACAATGTAATTGAGATCAAAGGATTGCTGAGAGCAAACACCGATGTTTCAATAGAGAAATATTTTGCAGGTTCATTGGAAGATGCTGAGTTGGAAGGAAAAGTAATAGAGAAAAAAGAATTAGTAAAAGAAAGTAATTGTTTTTACACCAAAGGCTATTGGAACAATTCAATCCATGAATCTCGTTTTATAGAAGTATGCTGGTTACGGAGCGATGAGGTAGTGAAATATTATTCCTCTTTTGATATTGCTGATACAACTTTATGGAACAACAGATTGAAAGAGATTTTAAATTTAGGAAGCACTTGTAAATAACGAAACGATTCCTGCTACAGGGAACCGTTTCGTTTCCAACCCTACCACCCCAACTTAATTTACTTTGATGACCAATTCATTTAATGGTACTTTTTTCCCGTTTGGTCCAACAGCTATAATTTCTTCAAAAATTAATCGCTCATTTTTTCTTAATCTCTGCAGACGATCTTTCATTGGTTGTGTTAGCATATTACCACTGGTTGTTATTTCTTCTGAAACGCCATTCCCAACAATGCTCATTTTAAATGAAACGACTTTAGCAGTTGCCAAAAAATCAAATGATGGATAATGTGCAATTAGCCCATGTTGTGTTATAATTTTATTTTTATCCATTTTTCCACTTGAAGTTAAATTGCCAAATTTTGCACTTGGAGTAGGAACGTCTTTTACTCTGAAGGTCATTGTTCCCATATTTCTTTTTTCTCCATTTTCTAAGTTTGCAACAACAGTAACATCTGCTTTTGTTCCACTCATCACTTTTACATTGAATGTTCCCTTTCCTGTTGAAGTTAATGTTCCATTGTTTATAGAAACACTCAGACGATCTGTCGGAATTCCAGGTACTGAAACAGAAATGGGATTGTCTAGGCCGGTATATAAAACATTCATTTTATCAGCAGATACAGTTAACGCAGGTCGAGCAACAATGTATTCCGATTTGAAAGGATACACCGTTTCTTTTCCTTTTGGAGAAATTACCTTTACGGTTCCTGAATAAGTCATAATTCCTTCTTTGTCCGCACTCGCTACATATTGTCCTTGTCCTCGTTCTACTTTAACTGTATTTGGCGTTCCGATAAAGGATTTGCTAGTTTCATTGTAATCACCAACCATAATTTCGGGATTTCGAGTTTTACTGAATGCTGCAAGAAAAACTTGTGCTTTGTATTCTTCTCCCAACATCACATAATTGCTTTCAGGAATTACTTTTGCAGCAATGGTATCAAACTTCATTGTTTCTCCTTCCGACTCTTTGAATAAATAATCTACAGTAGTTGCTTCTGCATTTTTAACATCGTTTTTCAGTTTCGATAAAATAGTAAGACTGGCTACTAAAGGACGATCATAAAAATTATACAATTCCCAGTTTTCATTTTCTTCGCAGTATTTTGGATCATCCGTATTGATGTCTATTTTTACTTTAGATTTATCTTTCGCTAAAATGTAACCATTTAATTGTGTTCGGTATTCATTCAATCTGTTTTTCAGATCGCGGGAAGCACCAGCAGAACCATCTTCAGAATTGCCGATTAAAATATTCGTTGGAACATTGTAATCATCTTTGTTTTCGAGACTTGCCATTTGAATTGTATCGGCTACACTTTTCTCAACGCCTTCTGTTTTTTCGATTAATTCTTTTTGAAGTTTGTCGATGAATTCATTTAATTCAGCTGAACGTTTTTTTACATCTTGTGCTTTTTTCCAGTTTGGTGTTACACGAACAGGGTCAACACTTTTTGCTAAGTCGAACATAGAATAAAGTGTTTCATTATTGTCGGTAAAATTAATGTTGGTGTTCTCCAATCCTTTATTTACAATTACAAAAGCATCTAAAATGTCTTTGGAAACATTCAATGCTAAAAGACAGGTAAGTACTAAGTACATCATACCAATCATTTTTTGTCGTGGGGTGTCTTTTGCTGAAGCCATGATTTCTGAGGTTTTTTTAAGTTTATACTAAAACTTGATTTTTGCCTCATAATGCAGGTAAAGAAAAAAAGATACGGATGGCTATAAAGATTAAGTGGTATTGTTTAGCTGATGCGAACTCCAATTAAACAAACATCGTCAACTTGTTCTAAATCGCCTTTCCAATTATTAAAAGCTGACTTGAGTGCTTCTCTTTGTTCATCCATTGATATGTGTGCAATACTTAGAAGTAATTCTTTCAATTGTTTGTACATGAATTTTTTTCCTTTCACTCCGCCAAACTGATCTGGAAATCCATCCGTTAAAACATAAATAACATCTCCCAGTTGTAATTCTATTGAATGCTGAGTAAATGAAATGGAATCATTATCGTGTTTCCCTACAGGCAGTTTGTCGGGATCGAATTCCAAAATCTCTTTACCTGCCTGACTGGTAGTCAGGCTTCTAATAATCCACACAGGATTATTTGCGGCAGAATAGAGGAGTTTGTTTTTCTTAAAATCAAAACTAATCAAGCTACAATCCATTCCATCTTTACCACCTTCCGCACTGCCATCATTTGCCAGATGTTCAATAATTTTAGAACGGGTATAATTTAAAATTTCCTTAGGCTCTGTTAATTTTTGTCCGTTGATAGCTTCATTCAAACAGGAAATATTCAACATACTCATGATAGCGCCAGGAACACCATGCCCAGTACTATCAGCTGTAACAAGGGCAAACTGGCCGTTTGATAATTTTGATGCCCAATAAAAATCACCGCTTACAATATCTTTTGGTTGAAAGAAAATAAAATATTCAGGCAGATTATTTTTTAACAGTTGATCGCTTGCTAATAGAGCACGCTGAATTCGTTGAGCATAATTGATACTATCAGTAATGTCTTTATTTTTGTGTTCAACAATTTGTTTTTGAATTTCAATTTCTTCTTTTTGTTTTACCACTTCAGCAGTTCGTTCTTTAACTGTTTTTTCAAGTACCATTTTTGTTTTAACAAGTCTTCTGATACTTAGTTGAATAATAATGTAAACAAAACAAATAAATACAATGATGTAAGAAATATAAGCCCATATTGTACGATACCAAGGAGGTGAAATGATAAATTCGTAAGTAGACTCTATACTTTCTGTTCCATAAATATTTTTTGCTTTCAAATGAAAAATATATTTTCCTTCTTTTAAATTGGTGTATTCCTTTAAATTTTTAGTTGACCAATCAGACCAGCCTTCGTCAAAACCTTCAAGATAAATTGAAAACTCATTACTTTTTTCATCACCAAAGCTTGTGGTAGAATATTCAAAGCGTAATGAATTGCTAGCAAAAGAAATCGTAGGAATCAAAAATTTCTCTTGAGACAGAATAGGTATATTAAAGCTGTCTTGAATTGTGTAAAAAGTTCCTCCAAAAATTAATGAATCTTTTCCGATTATAACCTTTCGTATATGAGCATAAAAATTTTTTGAGAAATCTTTTTTTACATTTTCATCGTAACGTAAAAGTCCGTCCGGGCCTCCAAGCCATGTAACACCATTTTTATCAGGAAAAATGGCATGAATCTCACTTTCACGAATCTTACCAAATGGTTTTGAATACCATGAATAAGTATTATCTTTTTGTAAATACGCGATGCCTGTTTCTTTTGAGCTGGATAGTGTAACAGTGAACATCCATATTGTGGAACTGTCTTTCGGCACAAAACGGTATACTTGACTTTCTTTCAGCTCTGAACTAAGAATTTTTGAAGGATTGAACTGAGAACTTGTTTGATCGAATTCATAAATACCTTTAAAAGTTGCAAATACAATTTTGTTTTTAAAATTATAAGGAATATTATATTTCATGTCAGGCAGACCGCTGACAGTATCATAGTTATAGATCTTATAGCTTTTATTCCAGGTTGTAACAAGGCTGTTTTTCAGACTTGTATTCTCAGTAAAGTCAATTTTTATAAGTCCATCAAAAGGTGTACCCAACCATAGGTCTCCATTTTTATCTTCAGCAACGCTTCTTATTTCTTTATCGATTCCATTTATATAATCTTCATTTATCCATTTTCCATTTTCATATCTTAAAGAAGAAAGTCCATCACTCATTCCAATAAATACTCTTTCGGAATTTATTTTTGATTGATACAGAGTATAACCAAATCCCTCTTTTAGAATAGATCCTGTTACATTCTCTATTTTAAAAATACCAGCTTCAGTTGAAGCAAGCAAGAATGAATCTTTTTCAATAGCAGTTATTTTAAGAGACCATGTTTGTGATGTAATTCCTGAAATGGGAACAAAATAACCATCAACAGCTTTAAATACTCCTAAGGATGTAGCTATATATAGGGAATTTTTATATTTTACAATATCTTGGATAGAGCCTTTTAACCCTTGAGCATCATTCAAGGAAGTAAGTGGGGAGGAAATTTCAGCATGGGAAATTCCTTTTCCCAAAGCAACCCATAGGTTATTTTGATTATCCGTATTGACAGATTTTACTATGTCTTCTTGTAATCCACTTTTTTTATTCAATAATTGAATTGTATTACAATTAATGTCTGTTATCAAAACGCCATTTTTTAGTGTTGCAAATGCATAGCTACCATTGTTAAGCATTACACCACCATAGACTTGATCGTTAATTAAATAAGTATTAATTTTTGAATTTAAAAAGTGAATAGCAGAATCATTCAACGATTGTTTTTCATCCATCAGCATCAAGCCTTTTTCTCGCGTAGCAATTAGAATTTTATTTTCAGGATATGGAAGCATGCTATAGATTCGTAATCCTGAAAATATGGAACCGCCATTAACTAATACTATTTCATCATTAACAATAGTTTTTAGTCCTTTTTCTTTTTCATTTATATAAAACTTATTGTTAACTAAAAAGCTAAAATGAAAAGAGGTTTCCGGTTTCCATATTTTTACGGAATTGTTATTTATTCGGATTAGTTTTGTGAAAGTTTGAAAATAGACTCCTTCAGGCGTAACATAAGTTTTCCATACATCTGCAAAATCACGTTCTTCTTTTGGTAGTTTTTCCAGCAAAGAATGGTAAACCATTACTCCTTTTTCATTTGGTGAGATAAATCCAAACTCTCCTACTGCGCCTATATAAATCGTGCCACTACTGTCAATAGCAATTGAGCGAACTAATGAAACGTTAGCAACATAAATTAAAGTCCATTTTGTCCCATCATACTCCAATACACCACTGGCATTTCCAAAGTACATGATGCCACGCTTGTCTTGAGCTATTGCCCAATTATCTGAGGACGCATCATATTCTTTAGGTGAATAATTTCTAATAAAAGGAGCACCCTCTGGTTTTTGAGAAAATAAAAAACCTGATGACAAAAAAAGAAAATATAAAAACGTGTAAACTATTTTATGGTTATATCTCAAAACAATTCAGATTAAGATAAAAGACATTGGCTATTATCAAAACAAAAATAGCATATTAAAACAAAACCCATAAGATTTCTCTTATGGGTTTGTAATTTCAGATACAAGTAATATTATTTAACAATGACTATTTTCTGAACCCAGGATTTATTTTCTTCCATAATATGGATGAAATAAACGCCATTGCTATAATGTTCAGTACTAATGTTTGCCTCAAATTTGCCAGATATATTAGAATTAACAATCGTTTCAATTCGTTTTCCATTAGCATCTTTTATTTCGATGCTTATATTTTTTGGATCAGAAAAGAAAGTAGAAATCATAAAATTATCTTGAGCAGGATTTGGGAAAACATTGAAAGTACTTACTTCAGCTATAGAGGTAGTTGAACTACCCGTAATAAGACCGCCTCCATCGCCAAAATTTCTACCGTTTCCACCTTGCCCAACGACATGTCCTTTTCCGCCAGTAACAATGATTTCCTTTTGGTCGGTTGTGTATCCAACAGAATATCTTATCCAAGTTGCTCCATCATCAATGGTAGTATAAACTATACCACCTGTTCCGCAAGCCCATGCAGAATCCGAACCGGATACTTCAATGCTATTGAAATCGACATCTACCACACCGCTAAGTGAAGGTGTCCAGGTTGTTCCACCATCTATGGTTTTAATGATTACACCATTTGTTCCAGCAGCATACCCTTCAAGAGCTGAAGAAAATTGTATTCCCTTAATATCAAAACTAACAGGTGCTGTTTGCGGCAACCATGATACTCCATTGTATTTTAGAATCGTTTGGTTTTGACCAACTGCTGTAGCATCGGATGCATTGAATGTATATACATGATTCAAATCTTCTGAAACACCCGAACTTTCTGGTGTCCAGGAAATGCCATCATATTTTTGAATCATTCCATTTGTTCCTACAGCAAATCCATTCGATGATGAAGAGAAGTAAGATCCGTTAAAGGTCTCTGATGTTCCTGTTACAAAAGGAGTCCAGCTTGTTCCATTATTAGTTGAAAGAAGGATTGTTCCATTGTTACCAGTTACAAACCAATTGCCCGGAATCACAAATGCTCCAGTAAGTGGTTCTATGTTTAATGTAGGTAAAGGACTCCAGGTGTTTCCACTGTCGGCACTTATCAAACAATTTCCATCCGTTAAACTCATGATACCTGTTTGTGCATCAATAAATGAAACACCAGTAAGATCAAGTGTTGTTCCTGTAACCATTGCCCAACTTGGGAAAAGTTGTTCCACTTGAATGTAGCTAGGTTTTGTAATTGTTTGTGAACAACCAGTACTATCAGTCACCGTTAATGAAACCGTCTTATATCCTATGGTAGCATAAGTATGACTTGGTGAAGCAAGAATAGAAGTTGTAGTATCTCCAAAATTCCATAGATAAGTATATGGTGGAACTCCACTTGTTGTTGCACTGAAAATCACTGTTGCAGATGGAATAAATACGAGTAAAGTATCACCAACAAAATCGGCTAGTGGAGAATTAACATTTACAGTGGTTATTAATGATGAAGCTCCGCAACCAAAACTATTATAGTTTGTCACACTGTATGTTCCAGCGGTGGTAACAATAATGGAATCAGAAGTTGCTCCTGTACTCCATAAATAACTAGTTGCAACATCGGATGTTAAAATCACTGTATCACCAATACACAAATTGGTTGTTCCATTTGCAGAAATAGTTGGTGTTGACGGATTCGCATTAACAGTTACTACAATAGAAGCTGATGGTGAAAAACATCCATTAAGATCTGAAACAGAAACAGTATATGTTCCAGATAACATTACGGTAATAGTTTGTGTTGTTGCTGTTGTAGACCAGTTGTATCCACTACCAACATTGGCAGTTAAAGTAACACTATCGCCCTGGCAAAAAGTAGTTGCTCCGCTCGGAGTTATACTTGCTGTGCCCAAAGGATTTACAGTAACTATTACAACATCCGTAGAAGTACAACCGAATGCGTTGGTAACTGTTACAGTATAATTTGTTGTAACAGAAGGATTAGCAATTGGATTTGCAATTGTTGTAGAACTCAATCCTGTAGCTGGACTCCAGCTATAGCCTGGTCCGCCCGTTGCGGTTAATGTTGTAGATGATCCATCACAAATTGATACATCCGTTCCTGCATTTGCTGTAGGAGTTGGATTTAAAGTTACTATCACAACATCCGTATCAGTACATCCACCATCAGTTACTGTAACTGTATAGTTTGTTGTAGCAGTTGGATTTGCAACTGGATTTGAAATGATTGTAGAACTCAAACCTGTTGCAGGTAACCAAGCGTAGGATGTTCCTCCGCTTGCAGCAAGTGTTGTAGAAGAGCCATTGCACATTGTAACATCCGTTCCTGCATTTGCAGTTGGAATCGGATTGACAGTTACAGTTACAACATCCGTAGCAGTACATCCGCTGTTTGTAACTGTTACAGTATAGTTTGTTGTAGCAGTTGGATTTGCAACCGGATTCGAAATAGTTGTAGAGCTTAACCCAGTAGCAGGTAACCAGCTATATGCTGTTCCACCACTTGCACCAAGTGTTGTTGAAGAACCATTACAAATTGAAACATCCGTTCCTGCATTTGCTGATGGCAAAGGATTTACAGTTACAATTACAACGTCTGTATTTGTACAACCAAAAGCATTCGTAACTGTTAAAGTATAATTAGTTGTAGTAGAAGGAGTAGCGATTGGATTTGCAATAGTTGTAGAACTCAATCCTGTAGCAGGACTCCAGCTATAGCCTGGTCCGCCAGTTGCAGCTAATGTTGTGGATGCTCCATTACAAATTGTAACGTCCGTTCCTGCATTTGCTGTAGGAGTTGGATTTACAGTTACTGTGACAGCATCCGTAGAAGTACATCCAGCTACAGTTACAGTAACCGTATAGGTTGTAGTAATAGATGGAGTAGCAATAGGATTTGCAATAACTGTAGAACTTAATCCCGCAAAAGCCGGTAACCAGCTATATGTACCTCCACCGCTTGCTCCCAACGTTGTTGAAGAACCAGCGCAAAATGCAGCATCAGGTCCTGCATTCGCAGTTGGAATTGGATTTACTGTTACAGTCACAACATCCGTAGCAGTACATCCAAGAGATGTTACGGTTACAGTATAATTTGTAGTTGTAGTTGGATTGGCAACAGGATTTGCAATAGTTGTAGAACTCAATCCTGTAGCAGGTAACCAGCTGTATGATGTTCCACCACTTGCTCCAAGAGTAGTAGTAGAACCAGTACATATTGAAACATTCGTTCCTGCATTAGCTGTTGGTAAAGGGTTTACTGTAATGTACCCTGCTATAGTTTCTACATCACTCCCGTGTGCGTTTGTAGCAGTAAGTGTTACAGCGTAAGTTCCGGCAGTGTTATACGTGATAGTTGGATTCTGAGAAGTAGATGTGCCCGGTGTTCCTCCTGGAAAAACCCAACTCCATGTACTAGGTATATTGGTTGACAAATCTGTGAAGGCAACTGTTGAGCCAACACAAATTGTTGTTGGACTTCCAGAAAAAGCTGCAACAGGAGGAATAGTTGGACATACTATAAATGAATCAACACCAAAGCCATCGCTGATTCCACCCATGTATGCATAGAAATGCGGAGGAGGAGTTGCGCAAGCGGTTAAAGTTAATTGATCTAAAACAGCTCCATCTGATGTGCCACCCATGTATGCAAAGAATTGCGATGGTGGTGTGGCGCATGCTGTTAAAGTAAGAAGATCCGTGACTGAGCCGTCTGCGATTCCTCCCATATATGCAAAGTCTTGTGGAGGAGTTCCACATGCTGTATAATTAACCAGATCTGTTATTGAGCCGTCTCCGATTCCTCCGAAATAAGCATAAAAGCTGCTGGGAGGCGTAGAACATGAAGTTAAAGTCAATACATCGGTAATTGCGCCATCGCCTATGCCTCCGTTGTATTGAGCGTAACTTTTCGTTTGGGTCAATATCAGTGTTAAGAATACAACTATATAATATTTAGTTGTCTTTATCATCTAATTCGATTTTATAATTTGTTTATACTTAAAGTGTCGTGTAGAAATTTTTTTCAGATCAGAATCTGAAATTTCTAAAGACATTTCGCTTGAGCTAAATCTATTAGATAATTATCTTACTCCTCGTCCGCCATATACATAAACTCTTGCAGCATCTGTTGTTGCTGCTCCAGCCCTGTTGGAAATTTGAAGTTCTGCTGCCACTCCAACCCAGTTGCCGCCACGGTGACCACTTCCTGCTGCAGTGACAGGGGATGGCCATGATGTTTGATTCGGATCTCCATTTGTTGCCAGAGTTCCGTCACCAGTATTTCCAGTAAAAAGAACACCAGTTGCATTACCTGTTGTAACGGTTCTTTCACGAACGTTACCACCCATTTCCATCACTCCATAATAAGTCGCTCCAGCTGATTCTCTTCCTGAACTTCCTGTAGCATACATTCCTGCTCTGGTCGGACCATAAGTAGTAGTTGCAACACCAACGCCATAAGTACACATACCATTTGTAACCGGAGAATATGATTCAGATGCAGTAAGGTCATTTATTAAACCCGCCATAGCGCTGTGAACATAAGTAAGATTTATGCTTCCCCAAGGATATTCGCTTGCAAGACGCGGCATTGGTCCTCTGCAAATTTTTTCATACTCAAGTTCAGTCATTGGGCGTAATGCCGACCAATCCAAATAAGCAGTAAGATCTCCCCAGCTAATTGAATTAAGAGGAACGTTTTGTCCGTCATCAGCATTATTTTCAATTCCTGAAGTAGCATCACAAGCATATACGGCTGGCAATGCAGAGTTATTTCCCGGTACGGAAATACGAATCCCATTTCGATAATAATAAGCAGGATTCAATGCATAAGTTCCTGCAGCGCTGATAGGGTCGTTTAATGTTCTTGCAGCTTGTTGAGTGTAGGTCAATGAATTAAGAAAGTCTACATATTGTTCTTGCGTTACTTCATATTTCATGCAATAAACGGCATTGTAACCTACCGGGAACGTGCTTGGAACGGTTACTGAAGCACCGCCCAATACTGCTGCAGATATTCCTGCCGACTGAGAAGTTGCATTAACAAGAATGCTGTTATATCTTGAAACAGCTGCACCATCGCCCAATTCAAAATCTCCCTGTGGAACGTTCACCATTTCAATTCCACACACTTTATAATTATAAGTTCCTGCAGGTATTGTCATTTTTAATGTAACAGATGTACTTGCAATATTTCCTCCACCCACTGCGCTTCTGCGGATAAAAACACCTTTACCATCTGTAACGGGGTCAACTTGTAAAGGAGCAGAAGTTGTGTGATCAGCTCCAACTGTACTCAATCCTGCATGCGCCCATAAACGGGTAGCACAATCCTGGTATTTTACAAATACCCAAACTGCATCCCAGTTGTTTGGCGCTAAATTGGTATTCCAGCTATTGTCCCAGCTGATATTAAATGTAACGTTTGAACCAGCAACTGATGTTCCGGTTATTACTACGTTGTTTGCATTAGCAGTAAAAAGACTAGCTATCAGCAAAGAGAAGGTAATTGCAATTTGTTTGAGTAGTTGTTTTGTTTTCATGATTTTGTTTTTTTTATGTTTGAAAATTTTTGAGTGTTTAATGCTTAATAATAATGGAATCGTTTTTTTTATTGGTTGGCTAATATATAATAATTATAATATCTCCTTATGTGTTAATTGTTATAGTTTGTGATTTTTTAATACGAATCAAAATTCCTAAAACTAAAATGAGAAAACAATCCTTACCAGAGGGTATATTTGTATCCGTACTAGTACATAGACAAGAAAATTAATCGAAGAGTTTTTAAATTAACTATTACAACAATAAAAAAGCGTCACACTATTATGTATGACGCTTTTACTGATTTTAAACAACAAATTTTATTCAAACATTAATGAACCATTAATGGAATATTCAACAGTGGTTACGAGATCTTTTACTTTTGCATCGCTTCCCATTTCTATGGAATTGTCTGTAACAGCCACACTTCCGCTTGAAGTAATATAAAACTTAGCATCATTCATAGCAGCTAAGGTTGGACTTGCTACATCGCTGAAATCTAGCAACTCGCCAATACCATCTCCACCACTAACAGTAGTGCTGCTCCAGTCAATAAAATTGTATGTTCCGCTGCCTCCTGTTGTTGCTATAAGAAAAATAGCTAAATTGTTAAGAGTGAAATCCGCTCCATCCAATTCTCCGTCAATAGCAACTGCTCCGCGAAGATCACGTCCGTTCATAAAGCCGCTCCAATTAGGATCACCGCCTGAAGCTTTGATGCTTAGAACATAATTGTAGTCGAAACTTTTTCCGTTATATGCCAGTTGTCCTAATCCTCCTCCAGTTGTTGATTCTGTTAATGTGAAGACTGTTCCAGATGTTGGATCGCTCCACACATAAACATTTGCACTAGAAGTAGAGTAAGTTGTGTAATTCATAGCAGGATTGGAATAGGTGCTTCCTCCGCCTGAGCTTGTAGATGTACTAGATCCACCTGCTGAAGCAGAAGCAAAATCGCGTAAAGCTTTTGAAATGTTTGCTTTCAGCTTTTTACTCTTTTCAGTTTGAGTTGCTGTAGGTTGCGCTTTGCTCAACTGTTCTTTTTTACAAGCACCAACACCTATGAGCAGGAGTGATGCTCCAAACAAAAGCGTTTTTGATAAAAATGAAAATTGTTTCATGTTATTTATATTTAAAGAGGTTAAAAAAGAGGGAGTTTTTAGCTCCCTCATAAAGATAAACAATATTCTCTAGAAAATATATCCCAAACGAATTGCACTGTTGAAATTTGGTCCAATGTTCATTTCTTTACCTTGGCTGCTTGGATCTGGATTTCCTGGATCTACTGCTGGAGGTACAACTGCTGGATAAGTTGAAGGATATGTAGTAGTCATTTTGTGATCACTATAATTTACCATTTGGAAACCGAAACCAAATTCAGTTCCTAAATATAAATGCTTAGTAATATAACAATCAAAACCAGCTACTACGTTAGCTCCTAATCTGAAGAAACCACCTTTGTTTTTGTTTTTGTCTGTTTGAATAACAAACTCATCAGTTGTTCCACCTGCATCAAGACCTGTAGGAGTAATTTCTTTAGAAGATTGTCCTGCAATGTCTAATTCAAATCCCATGTATGGGCTCAGACGGTTTGTTCCTTCAAAATGTTTTTCAAATCCTGGTCTGATATTCCAACCCAATTCTGTTTTTTTGTAACCTGAGCTTACAGTTGATCCTGCAGTTATATTTGAATTAAATACTGAATCGGCTTTTTTTGATGAAAAACTAACTCCGATACCTAAACGAAAAGCAGTTGTTTCACTTAAAAATTTTCTGTAGCGAATGTATGTCAATTGAATTGGTTTACCATTCAATGGAACAAAATTCAATTCTAAATTATTTGCTTTTGCAGCAGGTTTAAAGTCGGATGCCTCTTGTGCCATTGTGAAGGTACAAGCAGATAAGAAAAGTGCTGTAGTAGTAATTGCTTTTTTCATAATTTATTTTTTTTGGTTTGTGGATACAAAGAAATGAACAATTACATGTAGGTGCAATCCGTACAGAAGGGTAAATTATTCTACGTACTAGTACGGATAAAAAAATCCCTGAAGAAATAATCAAGGATCTGAAAAGAAAAGTATGATTGTTGTTTAATCGATTAGCTTGTGTTCGATGGCAAATTTGATGAGGCCTACTGCACTTTTTGTATTGGCTTTCCTAAAGATATTTTTTCGATGAGTTTCGACTGTGCGTTCACTTATAAAAAGAGTCTCGCCAATTTTTGCGTTGCTGTATTCTTTGGCGATAAGTTGTATGATTTCTTTTTCGCGTTCAGTAAAATAGATTTTATTTTCATCTTCTTTTTTCTGTCCACGCTCGCTCATTGTTTTCATCATTTCTGCAGAAATTTCATCACTAAAGAACATTCCGCCAGAAGCAATTTTTTTGAGGGCATTTATTAATTCCGACTTTCCAGTATTTTTTAAAATATACCCGGATGCACCGGCATCAAGCATTTCGGAGATTGTACTCCTTTCACTAAACATAGAAAGAACCAGTATTTTTACTTCTGGATGATTTTTTTTAAGCAAACGGGTAAATTCAATCCCATTCATTTCAGGCATATTGATATCACTTAAAACAATATCAGGAGTGTTTTTTTTAATCAATTCAATAGCGGTACTAGCTTTTGTAGCTTCGCCTATAATGGAAAAATCATTTTCATTATGTAATAAAGCTTTTATGCCGTCAACCAGCATTTGGTGGTCATCCAAAATAAAAAGTTTTATTTTCCCCATCTTGTAAAAATACGAATTATTTTATTGGAACTTCAATGCTTACTGTTGTTCCTTTTCCAGGGTGTGAATCAAAATTAACATTGCCATTAAGGTATTCAATTCTTGATCGAATATTTTTTAATCCGATACCATTATTATTCACTTTGTTTACATCAAAACCAATTCCATTATCTTCAATCATCAATGTTAATTCATTATTATGTCTAATGATCTGTATATTTACAATCGTTGCCTGTGAATGTTTGATGATGTTGTTCACTAATTCCTGAAGTACTCTAAATAGAATTGTTTCCATTGTACTTTCCAGTCGTTCGTTCAAACCATTTATATCTAATTCAATTTTTAAATTATCTGTGTGACTGATACGATTTAAGAATTCACGAACGGCAAGTGCTAGTCCCGATTTTAGCAATGCATTTGGCATCATACTGTGTGAAACACTTCTCACCTCTTTCACGGAATCATCTATTAAATCCAATGCATTTTGCATCATTATTTTCTGATGTTCATCTTCCAGTTTTAAATTGGATTGAAGGCTACTCATGTTAAGTTTAACAGCAGAAAGTTGCTGACCAACTCCATCATGTAATTCTAGTGCAATTCGCATACGTTCTTTTTCTTCAGCCTCAATGATTGCCTTTGACCGTAATTCTTGCTGCTTGATCAATTCTACTTGAAATAATCCTTTTTGTTTCAGTTTATAACGGTTGTATAATAACAGCGATAATAGTATTATGGCTACAAAGGAAAAGATCAAAAGATTCCTTTGAGTTGCTTGTTCTTTTATTATGGCTTCTTTCAATACATTATCCGTGCTTAACAGTTGATTTTCCTGTTCTTTTTTTTCTGTGTCGTATTTGGTTTGCATTTCTGCAATCTGTTTAGTGCTTTCTTCGGAGAATATAGAATCTTTTAATGCATCGTACTTCTGAAAATATTCCATCGCCTGTGGATCTTTGCTTTTGATATAAAGTTTTGCCAACGATTTATATGCTAGCCGTTCCACTGAACGGATATTATTCTTTTTTGAAATTCCTAATGCTTTTAATAAATATGATTCCGCAAAAGCATAATTAGAAAGATCAGTATAAACAAGTCCGATGTTGCAGGAATATTTTGCTTCTCCATGTGCATCATCATATTTAATACTCATTTCTAAAGCTTTTTGATAAGCATTCAAGCCTTTTTCAGTTTGTCCCATATTCCGATAAATCTGCCCCAGATTATTAACACAAGCAGAATAATTATCATAATCATCAGTTGAGAGAAATAATTCAGAACCTTTTATAAGATTTTCAATCGCGAGCGCGTATTTTTTTTGCTTTTCAAATACAACGGCTTTGCTTGAATATGTTACGCCCAATGAATACTTGTCTCCAATTTTTTTATTAATTTCTAAAGCTTTATCCCAATATTCAAACGCCTTGTCATAATTATCCTGCTGATTATAAAGCTCCCCAATGTTATTATAAGTAAAAGCAATGTATTTTTGATTTCCCAGATTTTGATAGATGGTAAGTATTTGCAACTGTTTTTCCAATGACTTTGCATAATTGCCCATATTGTGATAAATAATTGCAATTTTATTTAAGGATGAAGCAATCAGGGCCTGATCATTTAATTTTTCTCTTATGGATAGAGATTTTTCATAGGCACTTAATGCTTCAGGTAAATTTCCTCTTTGATAATAAATTATTCCTACATCATTATACCCCTGAGCAATAGCTTTCTGTCCATTAAGTTTTAAAGCTAGTTCAAGCTCTTGTTTGGCAAAATCCAAAGCTTTTAACTTATCGGCATTTTTTAGTTCCCAGGAAAGATCACTTAGAATTTTAAGTTTTATTGTATCATGAACGCTGGGTAGCACCTTCTGCAAACTATCTATTAAGTGCTGGTTTTGTGCAGGTAGTAATTTTAAGAAAAGGCAAAGTATAAATAGTACGGAATAAGGTTTTATATTTTTCATTTTATTTATTTGTTGAAACATAATTTAAAATTCCTTTAAAATAAGCATCTGCAACTTGTTGTATACGTTTGTTTTTTGTTTTGTCCGTTTCAGCAGACAATAACTTACATTCATTGATATTGTCTTGGTATAATGTTTCACCATAAACAATAGGAGAATGAATATATCTCGGCAATTGTAAATTTCTACAATACACTCCATTCGCTTCGGTTGGTAAACAACCTTCAATTAAATATTTTGCATCTCTTGCTGAAGCTGTTGGAACATTTAATTCGCTTTCAAATTTTTTTATAACAGAAGAACTAATTGCAATCGATTTTTCTAAATCGTCAGTAATTAATAATCTTAAAAATTCAAAACGTTTTTCTTTTGTTATCAAATCATTTTTCATAAAAGCTCCGCCTACAAAACACATGTTGAAATTTTTATCCGTTGTTTTTATCCAATCCAAATTTGTTTCATCTACATTATAATGAATAACGACAGTGTAATCGGGATTGAAATTATTAATGAGTTCCACTCGTTTTGCTAATTCCAAATCACGAAAAATAACTCTGAAAATATCTCTGTCTTTTGCTTTTGAACTATTAAAATAATCTTTTTGCCAAGCTTTAATTTCTCCGATTTTATATAAACTGTCGACAGCATTTTTTAAATCATCTTTTTTCCATTGCTGATAGGTTTTTCCGAAGGCACATTTATCTGCTGTGCGAGTTAAGAAAACAGTGGCACCTTCTTTTTCTAATTTCTCTTTTAATAAGATTGCAGTTGCATAAGTAAGAATGCCTTCTGCAATTTCAATGGAGTCTTTTATTCCATTTATACTATCACCTTTGATAATGATGTGCTTTTTTTCCAAATCGCCCATTTCAAAATCATTGGCAATGTGGCCTGGATCAATGGCGATTTTTAAGCCTTGCAATTTTTTTTCAGAACGATTGTATCCTATATATATTCCATCTTGAATAAGTGAAGTGAATTTTCCTGATTTGTATTTTTCCATCAGACTCTCCGATGAATGCTTTTGACATGTCATTTTAAATAGATACATGTCGAGCCAGTCGATCTGAAACTCAATTTTGTGATTTATTTTATCGGTTGGGGAAGCATACATCTTTATTCCATCCTTATCAATGGAATAATATCCCGACAATGCTTTTTCCTTGTCTAAATAATTCTGTGCTTTCTCAGTGTGGTATTTTATTTTAGACTGAACATCAACTTGTGAAACACAAGTCAATGTGAATAATAATATTAATACTGTTATAAAATATTTCATTTCTCTGTGTAACTCTTATTTTCTCCCTTTTCTCTGTGTTGAAAAACCGGTTAACCAAAATTAATCATTTATAAGGTTGAATTATTTATGCGTAATTTTGTTTTATGAACATCAAAGGCATACAATTCGATTCGGAATTCAGTTTTAAAACCAGCAGGAGTGGAGGAGCTGGCGGACAAAATGTGAATAAAGTATCCACAAAAGTGGAACTGGATTTTGATGTTGTAAATTCTGCCTTACTTACCGAAGAACAAAAAGCAATTATCTTAAGCAAACTCTATAACAAAGTTACCAAAGATGGAATTCTTCAAGTCATTTCCCAGACTGAACGAAATCAACTAGGAAATAAAGAAATCGTCATCAAGAAATTTTATGAGATGATTCATAAATGTTTTGTGGTTCAAAAAAAACGCAGACCAACAAAACCAAGTAAGGGTTCAAAAGAAAGACGATTGACTTCTAAAAAAAGAGATTCGGATATTAAGAAGTTGAGGAAGAAAGATTGGTAGGTTTATCCAACACGTTTTACAAATTCATTCCACAAAACTTCATTCGGAGGAGGAGCAATAATTGTTACTGGTTCTTTTTTTACAGGATGAATAAATTCAACTTTCCTCGCATGTAAATGGATGGATGCATCTTTATTGCTTCTGTCAAAACCATATTTCAAATCGCCTTTTATAGGACAACCCATACTCGAAAGCTGCACTCTGATTTGATGGTGACGACCTGTAAGTGGTTTGACTTCTATCAGATGATAATTATCGGAGCTGGAAATTAATTCGTACTCCAATTCCGAACGCAAAGCACTAGGCGTTTCTTTTTCAAAAGCTTTCGACATATTTTTTGCTTCATTCTTTTTCAAGTAATGAATTAAATGTCCGTTAATATTTTTTGGTTTGTTTTTTACTACTGCCCAATATGTTTTTTGAATCTCTTTAGTTTGAAACATCTGATTCAACCGTGTTAAAGCTTTACTCGTTTTTGCAAAAAGCACAATGCCACTAACTGGTCTGTCTATGCGATGAACAGTACCAATAAAAACTTCTCCTGGTTTGTTGTATTTTTCTTTGATGTATTGTTTAACGAAATCGCTGAGAGGTGTGTCACCCGTTTTATCCCCCTGCACAATATCGGAAGGACGTTTATTTACAGCAATAATGTGGTTGTCTTCAAATAGTACTTGCAGTTGATTCATTTTTTTTGTCTATTGTCTACTGCTTATTGTCTACTGATTAGTACTGCTCATTCTTATTAGGAAAGTCTTTCGACTTCACATCTTTAATATAATTTCCAACTGCTCCTTTAATATCATCGTACAGATTTAAGTATCGTCTTAAAAATCTCGGATTAAATTCGTTATTCAAACCAACCATATCGTGAAAAACAAGCACTTGTCCGTCAACGCCACCACCAGCACCAATTCCGATAACAGGAATGGTTACTTTTTTCGCAACTTTTTCTGCAAGTTTAGCAGGAATTTTTTCTAATACGATTGCAAAACATCCTGCTTTTTCTAATGCAACAGCATCTTCTACTAATTTTTTTGCTTCTGCTTCTTCTTTAGCTCGTACGTTATAAGTTCCAAATTTATAAATGCTTTGAGGAGTTAATCCTAAATGTCCCATCACAGGAATTCCTGCTGTTAAAATTCTTTGTATCGATTCAGTTACTTCTAATCCACCTTCAAGCTTTACAGCATGAGCTCCACTTTCTTTCATAATTCGGATAGCTGTGTTCAATGCTTCTTTAGAATTTCCTTGATAAGTTCCAAAAGGTAAATCCACTACAATCAACGCACGGTCAACTGCGCGAACAACAGAGGAAGCATGATAAATCATCTGGTCCAACGTGATTGGTAAAGTTGTTTCGTGTCCGGCCATAACATTGGATGCCGAATCTCCAACTAAAATAACATCTATACCAGCCGCATCCACAATTTTTGCCATTGTAAAATCGTATGCTGTTAGCATGGATATTTTTTCACCACTTGTTTTCATTTCTTGCAAAACGTTTGTGGTTACTTTTTTTATTTCTTTCTTTTGTTTAGGCATTTTATTAATTTTAGGCTTGTGGATTCAAAATTACAAATTGTTTTTGGGATTCCGTTTTTAAAGATTTTCAGCCGTTTATTTGCCAAAACCTACCGCCTGAAAAATTGTTGGTTTTAAACCAAATTTATTGATACTTTTGTGTATCAAATTAAGAAAAATGAACAGATTAAAGAGAATTCTATTTAGTACCATTTTAGCAGGAACATTGCTGTTATCTGCCTGCAGTACCGATTTAGACGTTATTGGTGATTATAAAGAAACAATGGTTGTTTATGGACTGTTAGACCAAGCACAGCCTATTCAATATATCAAAATCAATAAAGCTTTTTTAGGTGAAGGAGATGCTTTGATGTATGCACAAATAAAGGATTCTGTTCAGTTTGTAAATGCTTTAACTGTTGAGTTAAAACGTATTAAAAATGGAGTACAAATGGGTGCTACCATACTTTTGACTCCTACCAATATGCCCAAAGATGCTGGTTTTTTCTATTCCGTAGACCAAACCAATGCTATTTATTCATTTCCTACACCTGCCACTACAGCTACAAATGCTTTAAAGCCGGATAGCGAATACGAATTAACCATCACAAATGGTGAAACAGGGAATGTGGTTACAGCAAAAACTTCTTTGATTACTGATATTACTGGCTTTACTAATCCTGTTTCTCCCCCTGGTAGTGATTTTCAATTTGTTGTATTTGGTTCAGGTGGTGCAAATGCGCCTTTCAATGTGGTTTGGAATAGTGCACAAAATGCAAGATTGTATCAAGTAATTCTTCGCTTAAATTATGTGGATTCTACTGCTTCGGGCTTAGACACTCAATCTGTTTCTTATACTTTGCCTGAGATTAGAATGGATGATGTTGATATTTCTGTTGAAGTAACACAGGCTACAAAAGGCCGTGATTTCTATAAGCATATAGGAAATACATTAACCGCGTATTCTGCATTGATACAGCGTGAAGTACTTAATGTTGATTTGCTATTAGTTGCTGGATCTAGTGATTTGAGCACATTTATAGATGTAAATAAGCCATCAACTGGAATTATCCAGGAAAGACCCGAGTTTACAAATATCACAAATGGATTGGGTTTATTCTCATCTCGTTTAAACAGAGCTCCTCTTACTCGTAAATTGGATGGAACTTCATGGGATTCTTTGGCTTGCGGACAATATACTAAGCATCTTAAATTTTTAAATAGCGCAGGTATTCTTCCAGGTTGTTT